>CAMBFP010000031.1 GCA_945865745.1 Rhizobium sp. Q54
GTTGCACGCGCTGTTGAAAAACCAGTTGTTGAGCACGGACAAATCAAAATTGCTCACATGATGAACGTAACTCTATCTTCAGATCATCGCTCAGTTGATGGGGCTGTGGGTGCAGAATTTTTGAAAGCACTGCGTCAATATATTGAACATCCAATTTTAATGGTGATCTAGCTTGCTTTCATCAAAGTCATTTTTATTTTTCACGATCAATTCTAATCCCATTTTAAAATACATATGATCAAAACAATCGAGCTAATAGTTGCCATCTTCTTGGTGGTTTTTTCATTTTTTGCCGGCGTAAAATATTCCGATGACATCAAGAGCCATGCGAGCTGGCTATTCGAAAATAAAGGTGAAGAAGAGGTTGAATTGCCAGATCTTTCTAGTGAGGGAGATGTTGAAATCACTGTTCCAACCGATGGAAGCGTGAGCGATAAAAATATTCCCGCTGAGCAAATTCAGCCAGTCGCCACAGATGCAGAGAATACTCCAATGGATTACATCGACACCAATAATCCAAAAACATCCGCGCCAACACAAGCGCAATAGTTAGGATTTTTCCCGGTATCACCACACCACTAAATGAGACGCCACCACCTCTCTATTCCACCGCTGTTGCTGTTGCTTTTTTTAGCGCCTTTTCCAGCTTTCGCCGTTGAATCTGAAGCTCAGCGCGAGGCTATCGTTGCGCCGCGTGCAAAGAGGTTCTATAAGTCTAGTCGCGCCAGGCAATACCTCTCATTCGGGGGTAATTACACATCTGATTATAACTCAAAAGACTACCAAATCATCTCGCGCTATCTTTATCAAAGCGAAAAAGCCATCAATGAAATCAACTTCAAGCATGAGGCGAAATATGCAGATAGCGGTAGCGGCAATAAGAAGAAATACGATGTCAAAACATCAGAACTTTACGACATCACTCTTTCTGGCAAGGCAATAATTGGCGAGAGCAAAAATTATGGCGTGGTCTACCACCGAACTATTCACGATAGTTTTGAGAGATATAGTCACGATACTAGAAATGCTCTAGGCGTTGGGCGTGTATTTTTAAATGAGCGCTTGGAATGGGATGTGAGTTTTGGATATCACGATGTGCAGCATTATGGCTCCGAGCCAGATCTAATAACTTCCTGGCGGGCAAATTTTAAAATTAGCGATAAGTTAACATTCGTTCAAAGGGCTTATTTATTCTTTGATCAAAAAAGTACCGACAGCGATTTTAAAACCAGCTTGGTTTATCGAATTGGCGAAAATATGTCGTTTGAGTTGCGTCATAATTTTGAGCGAAGGCGCTACCTAGAGGATGGGGAGACAAATGCCATTAATCATGTGAGTCGTAGCGTGACGGTGGGACTTATATTTGATCTAAACTAAACTGGTGCTGTCGAGTGGAATCGAACCACCGACCTCTTCATTACCAATGAAGTGCTCTACCCCTGAGCTACGACAGCATTTTATTTTATTCCTACGTGAATCGCCGCGGTCCCAAAGGTTAAATTTTGGTAAGACGCATTTTTAAATCCCGCATTCTCAATCATTTTTTTGAATTCTTCTTGCGGAGGAAATTTGCGAATACTCTCAACCAAATATTGGTAAGAGCTGCGATCTTTCAGAACAGCTTCACCTATTTTCGGAATTAGTTTGAAAGAGTAAATGTCGTAAATTTTTTGCAGGAAATAATCGTTAACTTTTGCGAATTCCAAACAGATAAATTTCCCACCAGGTTTTAAAACCCGATAGGCTTCAGCCAGCCCCCTGTCTATGTTAGTAAAGTTTCTAATCCCAAAGGCGATTGTAAAAAAATCAAAAGTTTCATCAGCAAAAGAAAGTTGCTCTCCATCACAGCAAGTAAATTCCAAGTTAGAAAAAAGATTGAAATCAACTGCGCGTTCGCGACCGACATCAAGCATTTCCTGATTAATATCAACGACATCAACCTTTGTTTGTGGAAATTTTTTAGTAATGCGGAAAGCGATGTCTCCCGTGCCGCCAGCAACATCAACCACTTGCAAGGGATTGCCGCTTATTTCTTCGAGCATTTTATTTTTCCAGATTCGATGAAGGCCGCCACTCATAAGATCATTCATCAAATCATATTTTTTGGCGACATTAGAAAAAATTTCTTTAACAAGATCGGCCTTCTGCTCGCGCTTTACCTGCTTAAATCCAAAATGTGTTTGATCTTCCTTCATGTTAAAAACTTCTGATTTCGATTTCGATTTACCAACAAATTTAATTGCACAGACACCATTTTTTCCAAAAGAAAAAACTAAGATGCTGGTGTCTTGCGGTACGAAAATTCTTGATGCGCAGCTAATCAATCTCGCTGATTTTTTGCAAGAAGGCGATGTGATGGTTTTTAATGATGTAAAAGTGATTAAGGCAAAATTGTCGGCGAGAATTTTGCGAAATTCAGCGCAACTCGAATTCAATTTAGACCAGGAAAATCAAGGTCTCTGGAACGCTTTATGTCGTCCGGCAAAGAAGGTTAAGGCTGGCGATTCTCTTGAAATTGCTTCGGATTTTTTTGCTGAAGTAAAAGAAAAAAATGACGACGGCACAATCAAAATAAAATTTGATTGTGATTCTGAAGAGCTATTCGCAAAGCTTGAAAAATATGGCTCAGTGCCTCTCCCTCCTTACATCAAGCGTTCTGGCGATGCTGAGTCTTTAGAAGCGAGCAACCCCACAGAATCGTCCTCCAACAATCTTAAGGCGAAAGAGAGTGATGTAAAAAATTACCAAACAATTTATGCCGCAAAAGGAATGGCGGCCGCAGCTCCAACTGCTGGCTTACACTTCAATGAAAAAATTTTTGCGATGCTTGCAGCGAAGAAAATCGAGAAAGTTTTTGTAACTCTGAACGTTGGTGCGGGGACGTTTCTACCGGTTCGTGCGGATTTTTTAAAAGATCACAAAATGCACAGTGAGTTTTTCTCGCTTTCTGCCGAGGCCGCCGAAGCGATTAATTCCGCCAAGGCGCGCGGTAAAAAAATTGTCGCAGTCGGCACAACTTCTCTGCGCGTTTTGGAATCGGCTGCTGATGCAAATGGGCTCTTGAGGCCAATGAATATGCATACGCAGATTTTTATTCATCCGCCTTACGCTTTTAAAATTGTCGATATTTTAATGACGAATTTTCACTTGCCGAAATCAACACTCTTTATGTTGATCTGTGCCTTTGTCGGAAAAGAGACCGCATTTGAGATTTACAGCCATGCCATGTCACAGCAATATCGCTTTTATTCTTACGGAGACTCTTCGCTGCTTTTTCGTTAATTCATCAAGCTTATCCCAACGAGCGTGCGACCAAACCTTCTCGATCAATTCCTGCGTTGAGATAGCAAACTAAAGAGTTATCCCCACTTTCAAATCGCCGTCATCCAACTTGTTCTCAAAAGAAAATTTGGCAGAAATTTTTTCGGAACTGCATTGCAAATCATCGGCCAAAACTTGCTCTTTGATGTAATCAGCAAAGTTTTTTGAAACCTCAACAATGCGTGGATTTGTTGAGCTGAGATGCAGCTTAATGCGATCGGAAATATTTAAATCCGCATCTTTGCGATTTTGTTGAACTGCGCGCACAACGTCTCTGGCGATGCCTTCATCTTCCAAATCTTTCGTAACTTCAATATCAAGCGAGATCAGATAATCATTGGTGGGAAGAGCCATGATTGCAAATTTTTTCTCATCGTGATTTTTTGTTGTTAGCTTAATTTCGAATTCATCATCGACCAAATTTACGCAGCCATTTTCTCCTAAGGTAATTTCGATTTCTTTGTCAGAAATTTTTTTCCATTCGCCAGATTTTGTTGCCGCAGTAATTTCCTTAATTTTCGGTCCATATTTTGCGCCGATTTTCTTGAAATTTACCTGAAGCTTTAACTCGGCTAAATCTGCAATTTCTTCTTTTACCTCGAGTGATTTTACGTTGATTTCCTCGGCAATAATTTCTTTGAAAGGCAAAATTCTTGCTGAGTTTTTTCCGATGATCGTGAGTGATTTTAACGGCAATCTCACGCGCAAATTTTTATTGTCGCGAATTGATAAGGCCGTGGAACATATGGCGCGGACAAGGTCCATGTCGGCAACCAGCTTTATCTCATCTAGCAAAAAAGAAACGTCAGGAAAATCTTGAAGGTGAACAGAGGTTTTGCGATCGATCATGCCAATTCTCCGATTATAGAAACTTCTTCACCAGTTTGGATGAGAATATTTTTTACTTCTTCAGCGTGATTTTTTTCGACGACTAAAACCATGCCAATTCCGCAATTGAAAGTGCGTCGCATTTCTTCGTCGGTGACTTTGCCGAGCAGTTGCAATTTATCAAAAATTTCTGGGCGTTTCCAAGATTTGAAATTGATTTTTGGTGTAACATTTTTACTCAAAACTCTCGGAAGATTTTCTGTTAAGCCTCCGCCAGTAATGTGCGAAAGGGCTTTTACCTTTTTGCTGCGGATCGCTTCGAGACAAGATTTTACGTAGATTTTTGTAGGAGTGAGAAGCTCTTCGCCCATCTCGGTAAGTTTGATCGAGTTCTGCTGTAAAATATAGCGAGCCAAAGAATAGCCATTAGAGTGCAGGCCGCTTGAAGACAATCCCAACAAGACATCTCCAACATTTGTTTCTCGTGGTAAAATTTCATCACGCTCGACAGCGCCTACGGCAAAGCCAGCTAAATCATAATCTCCGCCAGAATACATTCCGGGCATTTCTGCAGTTTCTCCGCCGATCAAAGCACAGCCAGCTAGTTTACAACCATCGGCTATTCCCTTAATTACTTGGGTTGCGACTTCAACTTCGAGCTTTGAACAAGCGAAATAATCTAAAAAGAAAAGAGGCTCGGCGCCCTGAACAACAAGGTCATTTACCGACATCGCGACTAAATCAATTCCGATTGTATCATGTTTGCCAACTTCGATTGCGACCTTGAGCTTCGTGCCTACTCCATCAGTTGAAGAGACCAAAACCGGATCGCGAAAATTACATTTTTTGAGATCAAAAAGTGCGCCAAATCCGCCGAGATCAGAGTCTGCGCCAAGACGTTTTGTTGCTTTAGCAAAAGGCTTGATGCGATTAATTAATTCATTTCCAGCGTCGATGTCGACTCCAGCCTGCTTGTAATTCAGAGACATTTTTATTTATGATTTATGATTTAGAAAATAGGGCATCTAACATCCAATGAATATAAAATCATAAATCTTAAATCTTAAATTCCAGATTCATGTCGCGAATTCTTATTTTGCTGATTTGTTTTTCAGCAATCTCTTTCTCATCCAACGCCGCAGAACCTGACACTTATTTTGTTTCTGGAGTTTCGGTTAATATCACGGGCAAATCTTCCGCTGTCGCAAAGAATATCGCTCATGCAAATGCAAGACGAGATGCATTTTCGATTCTAATTACTCGTCTAGAGATGAAGGCAAGTATTGTTGATAGCATTACTGATGACGAGATTTCTGACATGGTGCGCTCGGAGCAAATTGAAAATGAAAAAATTGCCGGCGGTAATTATTCCGCCACTTTTAATATCATGTTCGCCAAAGATTTTGTTGAGCATATTTTAGCGCAGAAAAATTCTCCATCTACTCAGGTAAAAACATCGGAAGAATCTTACTTACTGATTCCGGTAAAGATGAAAAAGTATCAACCATTATTGTGGGGCGAGGAAAGTGACTGGAAGGCTTTGATCGCGAAGGTTATTGGTAAAAAATCTCCAAATAATTTTATTATTCCCGATTCAGATATCGACAATATTGCCACTCTTAATAACGGAAATATCGCCTCTCTCGACTACGCAGTTTTAGAGCCAATGCTTGCGCGTTACAAAGCCAGCGCGGCTTACGCTTTAATTTTTTCTTACGACGAGATTGAAAATAAAGTGATCGTTGATGTTTTGCGCATAGGCAAGTTGCAGAAAAAACAGGTTAAGCTCAGCTTTGTTAATGTAGATCGTCTTACCTACGAAGTTTTGATGAGCAAAGTCGCAGATAAGACCATTAATTATTTAACAAACTCACAAAAATCTTCGAATCAAAGCGCAAATCCAGATCTTACGCGGATTAAAATTCACATCAGCAAGTTAAGTAATTGGCTGCTAATCAAGAATAAAATCGAAAGTAGTAATTTGGTTAATCGACTTAACCTTGAATCAATTTCGCGCGATCAAATTGTGGTTGCGGTTAGTTATGAAGGCCCCGGGGATATTCGAGAAGCCTTTGCCAAACAAGGGATATACTTAAATCTTCAAGCGGATAATTCTTTTACACTCGATGCAAACTAGAGAAAAATATATTATCGGCACCTTGTTTTTGGCGATCTTTTGTGGCTTGTTTTACCTAATCAAATCGGCGCTTACGCCTTTTATTTGTTCGTTGGTAGTTGCTTATTTTCTCGATCCTTTGGTCGATTACTTAATCAATAAATACAAGCTTGCGCGCCTTACTTCCACCGCGCTTATTCTTGGCTTATTTCTTTCGATTTTTATTGGCGCCAGCGCGATTTTGTTGCCGATAATTTACGCTCAAACCGCCGAGTTAATCAATGCCTTGCCGAAATATTTGCAAATTATCACGCAAAATTTTTATCCACAAATTGTATCCGTGCTTAATGGCTTTGGAATAAGGCTCGACAGTGACTTTGCTCACTTGGTTAGTGGAGAAAAATTCAACTCTTATTTTCTTGGTTTATCTCAAGATTTTTTTAGCAGAGCACTGAGCTCTTCGGCTACTTTTATTAATATTTTATCGCTGATTTTTATCATGCCGATCTTGGTTTTTTACCTACTAAAAGATTGGGATATTTTGATGCAAAAAATTTATGAATTATTGCCCAGAGGGATCGCTGGAACAACAAAACAAATCGCAAAAGAGATTGATAAGACTTTAGCCGGCTACGTTCGCGGGCAGTTTCATGTGTGCCTGATTCTTGCTGCGTTTTATTCTGTTTCGCTAAGTTTTGCTGGGCTAAATTTTGGTTTTTTAATTGGTTTTTTAACCGGCATGTTTGCTTTTATGCCTTATATCGGAATGCTTTTTGGCACTAGTGCCGCAATCATTATTGCTCTCTTTCAATGGGGATTTGATTTTGCCAATCTCGCTCCTGTCGTGATAATTTTTCTTGTTGCGCAATTGATTGAATCAAATTTTCTCACGCCAAAATTAATCGGGAATAAAATCGACTTACATCCCGTTTGGATAATTTTTGGATTATTTCTATTCGGTGCCTTGTTTGGTTTTTTTGGAGTATTGCTTGCCGTGCCACTCACCGCGATATGTGGCGTGATCATTAAATATTTTGCGCTGCAATATAAAAAGAAATTCGTGCTCTAAATGAAAAAAAAGATATTCACTTTGGACGATTTTATTGGCGAGGAAGTCGGTAGAATAATTGGCCCAAAATCAAAAATTTCTGATTTTTCTGAAATAAAAGTTTCGGCGATTGATCCTAGAATACGTAAGGAAGTCGAAGGACGAATACAAAATATCAGGCATAATTTAAACAAATTAAAACAACTCTAAATATGGTAAAAAATCTTGAGCAAATCATCGAAAATTCTTTTGAAAAAAGAGCAGAAATTAATCTGCAAACCAAAGGCGAGGTGCGCGATGCGGTCAATGATACAATGGCTTTGCTCGATGCTGGAAAAATTAGAATTTGCGAAAATATCGGCGAATCTTGGCAGGTAAATCAATGGATGAAAAAAGCGATTCTGCTTTCATTCCGCCTCAACGATAATTCTTTGGTTGGCGGTGGTTACTTCGACAAAGTTCCGTTGAAATTTGCTAATTGGAGCGAAGAAGATTTTCGTCGTGCTGGCTTTCGTGCTTTGCCCGGAGCTGTTGTGCGTCACTCAGCATTCATCGAGAAAAATGTTGTGCTAATGCCGTCATTCGTAAATCTTGGCGCTTACGTTGCAGAAGGAACAATGGTTGATACTTGGGCAACGGTAGGATCTTGTGCGCAGATCGGAAAAAATTGTCACATCTCTGGCGGCGCCGGAATTGGCGGCGTTCTTGAGCCGCTTCAAGCCAATCCAGTAATCATCGAAGATAATTGTTTTATCGGTGCGCGCTCAGAAATTGCTGAAGGTGTAATTGTCGAAAAAGGCGCAGTGATTTCGATGGGAGTTTACATCGGAGCTTCAACAAAAATTATTGATCGCGAAAGTGGAGAAATTTTCTACGGACGCGTTCCTGCTTACTCCGTCGTGGTTCCGGGAAATATTCAAACTAAGAATAATCTTTCGCTTTACGCTGCAATAATCGTCAAAAAAGTTGACGAAAAAACTCGTTCAAAAACTTCAATTAACGAGTTGTTAAGAGATTGATTAGATGCAGCTCGACGCAAAATTTTTCACCATCCTTGTTTTTGTCGCTATCAATTTCTTCATTCTTTTTATTGTTAAGACCCGCACCACTCTTGTTATTGGGGTCATTATCACGCATCTAATTGCGGTCTTGTTTTTCAGTTTGTCGATCGCGAATTATGACGCTTTTAAAGAAATTACCTTGGCCCTGATTCTTTATTCGATGGTGATTTTGTTTCTGATTTCCAACTACGGAACGATTGTTGTTAGTGGCGAAGATATTCGAAAATCAAGGCGTCACATTTTTTTAAACGGAGTAATTTGCGTAATTGCCGCCGCAGTTTTTTTGCTACTAATCACCGTGGTAAAAAATGTCGGCGATTTGCATGATTTGCCAGTGATCATGCAAGAGCAGGAGGCTAAAATTCCCGACTATGATTCAATGAAAAAAGCGCGGATGCGCGATAAGTTGTTGGATAATTTTTTACTCAAGCGCTCTTCGGATGTAATTCTAATCATAGTCGCCGCGAGCACTACATTACTGCTTTTATCAAGGAAAGAAAAATGAGTATTTACCAAATTCTTCGCCCATTAATTTTTAAAATTGATCCAGAAATTGCGCATAATTTAGCGATCGATTTCCTAAAATTTTGTCCAAAAACCGCGACACTTTTTTCAGTTAAACGCGATTACGATAATCTTCGAACTAATCTTTGGGATCTTGATTTTTCTAGTCCGATCGGCATGGCGGCGGGCTTTGATAAGAATGCCGAAGTTGCTGCAACATTAGAAAAATTTGGTTTTGGATTTATTGAATGCGGAACGGTTACGCCTCTCGCGCAAGTTGGAAACGAGCGCCCAAGAATTTTTCGTCTCGCCGAAGATCGAGCGATCGTCAATCGCTTAGGATTTAATAATTTAGGCGCGGAAGTTTTTGAGCAAAATTTACCGAAAATTTCTGTGCCACTCGGCATCAATATTGGCAAGAATAAAGACACCAAAGAATCTCTCCAAGACTATCTTTGGCTCTTGGAAAGATTTTACCAAAAAGCTTCTTACATCACGGTGAATATTTCTTCGCCAAACACCAAAAATTTACGTGATTTGCAGAATGAAAATCAGCTCGATTTATTTCTGAGTGAGATCTTAAGAAAAAAAAATGAGCTAAAAAATTTACACAAAAAAAATACGCCAATATTGCTTAAGGTCGCTCCAGACCTAAGCGAATCTGAACAAGAAAAAATCGCCGCGACTGTCGTTAAAAATAAAATCGATGGCATAATTATAAGTAACACCACGATTGATCGCGATCTAAACTTAAAAAGTAAAAATGCTGTTGAAGCTGGCGGATTAAGCGGCGCGCCACTATTTAAAAAATCCAATGACGCTTTAAAAAATTTCTACAAATTCACCGAAGGTAAAATTCCGCTAATCGGAGTCGGTGGAATTTCTTCCGCCGCTGATGCTTACGAAAAAATCAAATGTGGCGCTTCTCTTGTTCAAATCTATTCCGCCTTTATTTACCAAGGCTTCGGACTGGTCGAAGAAATTAAAAAAGAATTGAGCAAAAAAATTTCTGACGATGGTTTTAAAAATATTTCTGAAGCGATTGGGTCAAATTTTAACGCTGCCGCAAGACTTTAAAAAGCGACAGACATTCGCGCGAGCCAATGGCTGATCCGCCAGAGATTTGACATTGAAAAGCTGGTGGCTATGGTGCCCGCCTTGTTGCTACATCCGTAGATCCAGCTGCACAAATCAATAAATAAAAAATATGACAAACTTAGCAAAGTTTAGAGACCTCGGCCTTTCCGAGATGATGCTTAATTCTCTTCACAAAAAAGGTTTTGAAGAGCCTACTCCGATTCAAGCTAGAACCATCCCATTCCTACTCGAAAATAAAAAAGATCTTATTGGCAAAGCGCAGACTGGAACCGGCAAAACCGCCGCCTTTGGAATTCCAATTATTGAAAATATCGTTCCTGATTCAAAGAAAGTTCAGGCGATTATTTTGGTGCCGACGCGTGAATTAGCGATCCAAGTTACTGAGGAATTAAGTTCGTTTGCTGAAGAGCAAAAGACTCGCATTATTGCGGTTTACGGTGGTCAACCGATTGAGCGTCAAATCTCGCGCTTACAGCGCGGAGTTGATATTGTTGTTGGTACTCCAGGAAGAATTATTGACCATTTGCAGCGTCGCACTCTCGACCTTTCTCATGTAAAATACGTCGTTCTTGATGAAGCTGATGAAATGTTAAACATGGGTTTTGTCGATGATATCGAATCAATCCTCAAAGCTGCGCCTAAACAACGTCGTACAGTTCTATTTTCAGCAACAATGCCTGCTCACATTGAGCGCCTTGCGAAGAATTACATGGTTGATTACGAATTGATCGCAGTCGCTGTAGATCAATCTAGCCGTGACAATATTCAGCAAATTTACTTCGAAGTTTCGCAGTCAGATAAATTCGAATCACTTTTCAGAAT
>CAMBFP010000032.1 GCA_945865745.1 Rhizobium sp. Q54
TGCCGACACAGAAATACATCACGAGCGCAATCTTGAAGATAAACACTAGAATGCTTTTTTTATCGCCAAGATTTGCTTTACCAAGGAGGATATTTATTCCGTAAAATACAACGGCTAGGGTGACGCCCAGCTTGATCACCAAACGCATTATATTCTGTATTTGCTGGAAAAAGGAGGTTTCACTTACTTTTTCGCCTTTTTTGTAATCTAGCTTTCCACTGGTCTGGGCATAGAGCCCGCTAGGACAAGTGCCGTCGGAACTTGCATATTCATCATAATTGAGACACTTGCTGTGCCCGGCGCGATTATAAAAAAGATTCTCTAAACTTTCTTTTATGCATTGAGCAATAGGAGCGGTAAAATGGGTTTGTTTACCCATGATAACGCCAGTGTTGAAGCCGTTATTATTTTGCGAATCACCAACGAAATCGAGGCAAGCCTGCGCGAAATAAGGCGAGCCTAAACTGCTCTGGTAAGGAGGTGTTATCATCGCAGTTTTGGTGCAATGAACTAGATATTGGCAATAGTTTTTGCACTTTCCAGCCTTGTCGTTATAGCCACAATGGTCATATCTGATTTCGCTATTTGATGAGCACTGACCAGCATCTATTTGTTCTTGAGTGATGATGGTCCATCTATTTTGATCACTATTCCATATGCCGTCGCGGTAGAAATCGCAAAAATCTGAGCCGCCGCCAATGTTAAAATTATAAGGACAAAGGCTGTATGTCTTGGCGCAAAGTAGACTTCCTCCACTGTCCTGTGACTGAGTTTCAAAACGAACACCGCCATTTTCAACGCTAGGTTGCAGTATGCCGGTATTGTTGTCGTGATAGCCAGGGAGCATCATCTTACATTGCCCATTTTTTTTACAGAAAGTTGGGGTGTTTTTCTTTTGTATGTAATGAACGCCATCTGCCGCTTTAGTATCTAAAGCGGCAGCGTTAGTGTAATCTAGGCACATATAGTTTTGACTACGATCAAGACAGCATTCGTAAGCGGTCTTCATGTCGCTCCGGTCCACACCAGTAGGAGCTTCCTGTCCAGGTAACAGTAAATATTGTTTACAGTTATAGTTACCCGCCTCAGTGCCTTTTAGATAATATTTTTGTCTTGGATAATAACCCCATTTGTCTTTACTAGACGTTCCTTTCGTTGGATCGTAACAAACCGCCCCCGAGTAAGGATTATCTTCATATTCCACTCCATTATAAAACCATTCGCGATAAACTTTATTGGCGGAGTTCAAGCCATCTGAGCCGGTATTTTCGGCCCTTACATAGCCATCAATCTTGCCCTGAACCACGGCTTTATAATCCCCGGCACTAAAATCATAGTTAGTTACGCTGGGCTTCATCCAATTGGCTCCACAGACAGAGGTATCTTCAAACACGATCTTAGCTATTTCATATTGAGCACCTAAAAATGCTAAAAAGCCACCCATCGCTGCACCTACACCAACTATCGCACTACAGCATGGTACGCTCCTGGTGTTAGCACAACTTATCGAGCATGTACCTATATCTACCAAATCCATTAATATCGATGGGGTAGCTCTTATTGGAGTCTTATTGCTGCACTGGTAATTCATGTTAGTTATCGCGATCTTAACAGCGGCATACGCGCCAATAACGACCCCCAAACAAACTTCATTGGTCATCACAAATTCCACATCTTTCCCTCCAGAGGTTGGATCAAATTCCAAACCTTCAACCTCGCCACTGCCAGCACTGCAGGTGCGCTGTCTACCTATTCCAGTTTGATTATCCGCGTAAGAATATTTTGGCACCAAAACCGCGAGCAGAAAAATGAAAATGAAAAATGACTTACAAAAATTCTGCATCATTTTTTGCCAGATTTTTCGTAGTAAATAGGCAGCCAATCATTTGGATCCTCACCAACTTCGCTAATGATTTCATCAAGAAGCACGATTGTGTCAGCCCGAGCCGAAAGAACTCTCACCACTTCATCCATTCCGCCAAGATCGACGCGCGCGATCACGCCATCGCTATCTTGTTTAACTAAGAAAAATCTGCTCGAAGGATCTGTGGTTTTTACCAAAATATATTCGCGTTCCGAAAGCATAAAAACTTCGCGATAAGCGATAGTTGCCTTGAGATTTGGCAGAAAAATTTGTGTCGCGGTTTGTTGCACGAGAGTGTCGGAAATACTGCTCTTCGCCGCATCTTCTACCGACTGAGTCGCAAAGACTACAAAGGTATTTAATTTTCTTAATACCTTCAGCCAATCTTTAATTTTTGGCGCAAAAACTGGATTACCGATCAAGGCCCAAGCTTCATCAAGTACAATCATTGTTGGCTCGCCATGAAGCGAACTTTGGATGCGGTGAAAAAGATAAAGCAGAACTGGCGCAATCGCCATTTTATCGCCCAAAATCTGCCCCATTTCAATGCCAAAAACGCGCGAAGAATTGAAGTCGATTAGATCAACTTCATTGTCGAAAAGTTTCGCATGCGAACCTGTTGTGTGCCACATCGCCAAACGATTTGATAAAGTTCCCGGCCCTCCTATCCCCATGAATGGCGCGATATTACGCATTCTTCTTTGCTCTTGCGGCAATTTGTAATTTCCACTCACTGCTTCGTTAATACGCTCAACTTCATGCGCTGGCAAAGTGGCCCCGTCTACGCTCACAAGCGCCTTCATAAACTCGATTAGAAATGAGCGATTTTCGTTGGTGTCGGCGAGTTGAAATGGATTAAAACCAGAAGTTCTTGCCGCATCAGGAATCATGTAGCGCCCACGAATCGCACGCACAAAAATTTCCGCACCGCGATCCTTATCGAAGAAAAATAATCGCCCCTGGAATTTTTGCGCCTGGGCACAAAGGAAAGTTAGCAACACTGTTTTACCCGAACCAGTCGGACCAATAATCATGGTATGACCAACGTCACGAACGTGAAAACTGAAGAAATAAGGCGTTCCCGAAACCGTGTTCAAAACAGTCACGGCATCGCCCCAATGATTCCTTTTTCGTTTTCCCGAAGGATAATTATGGAAGGAGGCAAAGGCGGCAATGTTGAGCGTATTAACCGTGCTGCGTCGCGCCATGAATTCATGATTACATGGAAGCTGCGCCCAAAAAGCTGGCTCCATATTCATGCGCTCACGAACGCCGGTAATGCCAGAATTTGAAAGCTCAACCACGGCCAAAGATAAAGCGCTTTCCAGCGCTTTCGGACTTTCTTCGACGCATAACACCGTCATGTGATGCTGGCCAAAACCAAATTCACCACTCATCGCCGAATCAAGAGCTTGATCAATGTCGCGAATTTGCGAAACCGCGACATCTTCAGATTGCACGAGACGACGCTGTTGTAACTGCATCGAGCTAATCGCCACCATGCGATTAATAAAACAAAATGACTGACTAATCACCATCTCAAACGGCATCTGCATAAAGCCATCGAAAACTCCGGCATGCGTCGAAGGCCTATATTCTTTGATCGCGACCAGTCCGGCATACTTAACACCTGTGGCGTGATGCACCTCAATTGACTTCCTTCCAAAAAAAAGTCGATTGATTGGCAAATGATGTGAAATCTCCCCGAGTGGCACTGTCATTGGCTGCGCGCTGCCGCAATTTACAATTCTTGCTAAAAATTCGAGCAACTCAGAAGTGATCCCGCCTTCGCTTTCTACTAAATCAAGCAAGTGCGCTCCGTAATTTCCGAAACCATTAAGAACGCGTTCGGTCATTTCATCCAGCTCGTCATAAGACTCGCGCATGTAATTTTCCCACGAGGTTTTATCCGCACTATGCTGCAATTTTTTCGCCATGTGTTCAATCATTGCCGCACCTGAAGAATCAGAGCCGCGAATGATGGTGAGGTAATGCTCGTTGACGAAACATTTCGTATCTGAGTGCTTCGCCATCCACTCATCATTGACTCGCCGCGAAAAAATTTCTGGCATATCGCCATCTGGAAAACCTTTTTCTTTGCGTCTTATTGTGTGGAAATAAAGCGAAAACCCACCGGCCGCCATACCCTTCAACAAGTTATTTCTAGAGGCTTTTTTAAGATCGACATCAACATCATCCGCAGTTTCAAAAGCGAATCCCTTAATCTTCACAACTCGTACCAATTCTTCCTTGTAGGTCAGAATCGTATTCGAATTCCAGTGGCACTTGTAGGGAATAAAATGCGCAGCAGAAACTTCTTTCTTGGCAATATGTTCCTTCGCTGGTTTGAGAGTTGTAAAACGCATTAAAAATTTATGATTTTTTATAAGTCGTGCGTCGTAAGTGGTCAGTCGTAGCTAACAATATTTTTTTCGATGATCGTCTTACAAATTTATTTTCAATCCTCCACCCCTAATCCCCTCGCAGGCATCGATCCAGGATGATTAAACATTTACTCTGAGTAGAGAGTTATGAATCGCCGCTTTCTCGCGGATAAAGACTGGGAGATCAGCGATAACAGATAGTAAACAAAGTAAAATTAAGGAAAAATTTGAAAAATTAAATTCCATCCACACGATGCCCGCCCCTTCACGATTAGACTTAAAGATTTGGCGGAGTAGCTCAGTCGGTAGAGCAACGGGATCATAATCCGTGTGTCGGGGGTTCGATTCCCTCCTCCGCTACCATTTTCAAATCATTTTTACGCGAAGAATTTTTAGCTAATGCCCCAGCTTTCTTTTCGCTCCTTAGCTTGCCAGTTTTATTTATCCTTTAGTGACTAAAACTCTGCTATCATTTTTTAAACCCTTCCCTTGGTTTCGACTCCGCTCAACCAGCGGGTTTTTGATTTAAAAAAATTAACCGCGAAGGCCGCGAGTAGAAAACTCGATTACTCTTTTTGCGATGCCCAATCCCCCTGGTTTTAAAATCTGGTTTTAAAATGTTTTGTCCTTAAAAAATTAACCGCCAGTTGCTTTTTTAGCGCTGGTTGAGCGAAGTCGAAATCAAGCGAATTTATGCCTTAGTAGCAGGAACTTTCCCTTGGTTTCGACTCCGCTCAACCAGCGGGTTTTTGATTTAAAAAAATTAACCGCGAAGGCCGCGGGCAGAAATCTCGATCACTCTTTTTGCGATGCCCAATCCCCCTTCGTATTTTTTTTCATCACCCATGGCCTCACTCACCGGGACAAGTCCTGGGCAATTGTGATTAATCTCGCCAAGAAAAACTTGGTGATCATTTCCAACTAAAATAAAATCAGCGCCCAGTTCAATTACGTCGCGATATTTTTCGCGCAATTCTCCGTTCAAAACATCCAAAACTTTTTCGCATTTTTTTTGTAAATCTTCCTGCTCATTTTTTGTAAGATCAGAAATTGGTCGCGGGGTTGATCCGCCGACAATATAGCCAGTAGTAAAATCTTCACTTTCAGCAGCTCGCAAACTTTTTCTAAATGTGTATCCAACGCATTCAAAATCACTTTTTTCATTTTTAATAATAGTCGCGCGGATGTCTCCTTGCCTTACTCCTTCTAAGAATGGCTGAACTAAAATTTGTCCGCGATAAAACTCTTCACCATGTTCGGTGCAAGCTTTTTTTATGTCTTTTTCTTTGGCGAGATCGAGCGCAAAAACTCCGAGCGATTGCGCTAAATCTTTTGGCTTAATCACAACTTTTCTTTTTTTCTCAGGAGAAAAATTTTGGTAAATTTTTTCATATTCTTCGCCCATTAATTCAATCTTCTGCGCGTAATTTTCATCACTTAATTTAAACTCAGCAGTTGGGGTTGCGATGTCAGAAAATTTTTCTAATTCCTTGTCAGAAAAACCGATCGGACAATTAAAAATATGCCGCGGAAATTGAATTCTAAAATCGCGCAAAACATCGTTAATATTTTCTTCTCCTACCGGAGGAAAAGGCGCCTTCATTGGCTCGAGGCGCTGAATTATTAAATCATCCGAAGTGATTTCAATGGCATCTACAAAATTTTCTTCAATCAAATCTTTTACTTTTACCGCCGCAACTTCTGGCGAAAAATTTCTGATCTGGCGATTAATTTCTGTGTATTTTTTTGTTAGAATTTCCGCCTGTTTTTCATCAATTTTTATGCAAAAATTTTCGGCAAAATTCCAAACATAAACATCGGAGGAATCAGCAGCGGCAAGAATGTAAGCAAGGGTCGTATTTTTACCCAAAAACATTTCGGCAAGTGACTCGTTAATAATTACTAAAGTTTTCATTGATTTATGATGTATTTCTGGATCGCTGCTCCAACTTTTTTTGGCGATAACGGGAATATTTTTATTATTGGCGAACGTCAGTTTTCATGATTGAAATTAAGTTGCCCAAGATTTAAACCCTATGGGCTTTATTTTCGCCACTCCCCACATTTCTGTTCTTTAAGTTTTTTCTCCAAACACATGTCTAAAGAATCACTCAAAACATCGCCATTTTTCAGTGCGAATATCGATTTCATCAATGAATTTTGTCAAAATGATGGAGATTTTCGCGACGCTCCAAGTTGGGCGCCACAAAAAATTGCAACAGCAGAAGAGTCTTCGCCAATTAAGGCCGGAAAAGTCGAGAGAGATGTTGAGATCCGTCTAAAAAATTTAGTTTCTGCCTATAAAAGATTTGGTCACTTAGCTGCAAAACTTGATCCGATCGGCCTTTCTGCGCCGCAATATGTCGCAGAAATTGATCCAAAAAATCACGGACTAACTCAAGCTGAAGCAGCTTCAACAATCGCAAAATTAAACCTGATTTATTGTGGCTCTGTTGGTTCAGAATTTGAATATATTAACAACCAGGCAGAAAAAGATTGGTTGTCTCGCGAAACAGAATCGACGCTTCTTAGCGCTATTTCCAAAGATGAAAAAGTTAAGATTTTAAAAGAAGTAATTCGCACCGAAAAGTTCGAGCAATTTTTGCACAAACGCTTCCCGGGCGCGAAAAGATTTTCGGTAGAAGGGGGCGATGCCGCAATGCCCTCAGTGGAAAAAATGATCGATGTCGCGGCGAAATCTGGCGTGAATAAAATCGTCATCGGCATGGCGCATCGCGGTCGCTTGAATACCCTAACTGGAATCATGGGCAAGCCTTACCATCAGATATTTTCTGAATTTAAAGGAACTCCAGGAATGCCGGAAGGAATCACTAAATCAGGAGACGTAAAATATCACATGGGTTACGCTTCAACTCGTGAAATTGTCCAAGGAAATAAAGTTCAAAAAATCGATCTTTCACTCGCCTTTAATCCTTCGCATTTGGAAGCGGTAAATGTTATCGCGGCCGGTCGAATCCGCGCCAAACAAGACCTCGGACGCAATGGTATGGCGCTATTAATTCACGGCGACGCGGCTTTTGCCGGCCAAGGTTCTGTTGCAGAAAGCTTGGTGATGAATGGCGTAAGTGGCTACAACACTGGCGGCGTGATGCATTTGATCATTAACAATCAAGTCGGTTTTACCGCCAATCCAACAGATTCACGCAGCACAACTTATTGCTCTGATCTCGCAAAGATGATCGACGCGCCAATCTTCCACGTAAATGGTGACGATGTTGAAGCCGTCGTAAAAGTTTCTGACATCGCGACACGCTATCGTCAGGCCTTCAAAAAAGACGTGGTTATCGATTTAATCTGCTATCGCAAATATGGTCACAATGAAGGTGACGAGCCTCTCTACACCCAGCCGGTGATGTATACAAAACTCAAAGATCATTCAACTCTTGAGAAAATTTATTCGCAAAAATTAGTCGCAGAAAATGCAATTTCTGCTGCTGAACATGAAAAATTAGCTGCTGATTTTGAAGCGCATCTTTCTGCAGAATTTGATAAGTCTACCGACTTCAAACCAAAAGAAGCAGATTGGATGAAAGCTGACTGGAGTAAGATCGAAGATGGCAACAGCTCTCTACCAAAAACTGCGGTTGCGAAAAAAACTTTGCAGAATTTGATTGAAAAAACTCTCGAAATTCCCGCAACATTTAACGCTAATCCAAAAATCGTTAAACAGCTTGAGGCTAGAAAAGAAGCGGTTTCAAGCGGCAAAGGAATCGACTGGGGCTGTGGCGAGGCTCTAGCTTTTGCCTCACTTTTAAACGAAGGTTTTCCGGTAAGAATTACCGGACAAGATTCTGGTCGCGGCACTTTTTCGCATCGTCACTCAATATTGCACGATACCAAGAACGGCGCACGTCACAACATTTTCTCAAACATCGGAAAATATGAAGTTTATGATTCGGTTTTATCCGAATATGGCGTGCTTGGTTTTGAATATGGCTACTCACTTTCAGCGCCAAATTCTCTAACAATTTGGGAAGCGCAATTTGGTGATTTTGCCAATGGTGCACAAATTATTTTTGATCAATTCATCGCTTCGTCAGAAGTAAAATGGTTGCGCAAATCTGGCCTCGTGATGCTACTCCCACATGGCTACGAAGGACAAGGCCCTGAGCACTCTTCAGCAAGATTGGAGCGTTATTTACAAGCCTGCGCCGACAATAACTTGCGCGTCGTAAATATCACAAATCCGGCAAATTTTTTCCACGCGCTACGTCGTCAACTTCTTGGGAAAGATCGCAAACCACTCGTTGTGATGTCGCCAAAATCACTGCTTCGTCATAAGCTTGCGACTTCAACAATCGAAGAATTTTCTGATTTAAATTTTAGATCAGTCATTGGCGAAACCTCTGAAATCAAGAAGGCGCGCAAAGTTGTTATTTGTACTGGAAAAATTTATTACGATTTAATCGAAGCGCGAAAAAGTGACGATATTGCAATCATTCGTCTCGAACAACTTTATCCATTTCCAGCAGAAGAATTGAAGGCAGAGCTCGCAAAGTTCAAAGGTGCTGAAATCGTCTGGTGCCAAGAAGAGCCTCGTAACATGGGCGCTTGGAAATTTGTTGAAGAGTTAATCGAAGAAATAATTTCTCGTCCAAAATATGTTGGTCGCATTTCTTCTGCTTCGCCAGCAACCGGCTATGCATCTTATCACGCAAAGGAGCAGAAAAAAATAATTGACGAGGCACTGAGCTAAAATACTTTTACCGAATCCAACCTGTTAACTTTTCAAAAATATGACTCTCGAAATTAAAGTTCCCGCCCTTGGCGAATCAGTATCTGAAGCATCAATCGCTAAGCTTCACAAAAAAGCTGGCGATGCAGTTAAGGCTGATGAATTGATCGTCGAACTCGAAACTGATAAGGTTACTCTTGAAGTAAATGCCCCTTCAGCTGGCGTGATTTCTAGCTTGAATGTTGCAGAAGGCGACAGCGTAAAAGTTGGCGATTTGATTGCGTTGATGCAAGAAGGTGCTGCCGCAGCAACATCTAAACCAGCAGCTCCGGCAATTGAAATTAAACAGCAAGATTCGCACTCACTTTCTCCCGCTCCAAAAAAATTAGCGGCAGAAAATAATGTCGACACCTCAACAATTTCTGGCTCAGGAAAAGATGGTCGCGTTACTAAAGGCGATGTTCTTGAAGCGATTTCAAAACCTGCTACACCTTTAGCGCCAAAGGCTCCGACTAACTTTGGTGAAAAGCCAATCGAGCGCGTGAAGATGTCAAGATTGCGCCTAAAAATTGCTGAGCGCTTAAAAGAGTCACAAAATACCGCAGCGATCCTAACGACTTTCAATGAAGTCGACATGAGCTCTATCATGGCTCTGCGCAACGAATACAAAGATGTATTTGAGAAAAAACATGGCGTAAAACTTGGCTTCATGTCTTTCTTCATTCGCGCTTGTGTTGCGGCTTTGAAAGAAATTCCTGCAGTAAATTCAGAGATCGACGGAACAGATATTATCTATAAAAACTTCTACGACATCGGCGTTGCAGTCGGCTCACCGCAAGGCTTAATCGTTCCGGTGCTTCGTGATGCTGACAAGCTCGGTCTTGCTGGAATTGAAGCTGGAATTGGCGAACTTGGCAAAAAAGCACGCGACGGAAAATTAACAATTCCCGACTTAACCGGCGCAACTTTCACCATTTCAAATGGCGGAGTTTATGGCTCGTTAATGTCTACTCCAATCATCAACCCTCCACAATCTGCAATCCTTGGAATGCACAAGATTCAAGAGCGCCCTATGGTTGTAAGTGGTAAAATCGAAATCCGTCCAATGATGTATTTGGCACTTTCTTATGACCATCGCGTCATTGACGGAAAAGAAGCTGTAACTTTTTTAGTACGCGTAAAAGAGTTACTTGAAAATCCTGTGAAGCTAGAAACTAAGAATTTGCTTGGGGTTTAAAGCCTAATCTGACCTCCACCAGTCATCCCCGCGAAGGCGGGGATCCAGGACTGCACGCTCAGGAGTAAGTGGTGAGACCTCGCTAACCCCTTCCTTCGCAGGGATAGGAGTACTAAAAAACCTTTTACAATCCAAACGAACGTAATGAATCCTCTCAACTTCCTCATCGAAAAACTGATCAAAAAAGCAGCGAAAGATCCGAGTAAGTTATTAGCAAAAGCTCCAGATGAAGATTTTATTCCCTACGTTTGTCACTACGATGAGAATACCATTCTAACCAAGAATGGTGAGTTGATGCAAACTATCCGCATCTCGGGATTCAGCAGCAGCTCAGCTATTTCCGAGCTAATTTCTTTACGCGAAAACGTGCGTGAGGCAATCACCAAAAACATCAAAGAAAATAAATTTGCGCTTTGGTTTAACACGAT
>CAMBFP010000033.1 GCA_945865745.1 Rhizobium sp. Q54
CGTCGCTTCTATTGTTGAGGTTAAGCTTATCCGCGAGCTTTTTGGCAAAGAGGCCAAGATGTATTTTATGCATCCGGTCAAGTCGCGCGAGTCGATTTTTGAAGCTTATTACAACTTTGGAATCCGCGATTTCTCTCTCGATTCTTTCGATGAATTAAAGAAAATTTTAGAAGTTACAAATAACGCCCGCGACCTTGGTTTGCATGTGCGCTTGGCCATTCCAAATTCTCATTCGGCAATTGATCTTTCGCGCAAATTTGGCATTCTTCCTTCCAAGGCAATCGCCTTAGTTCGCAAAGTAAGAATGGTGGCAAAAAACTTCGGAATTTGTTTTCACGTTGGCTCGCAATGCATGGATCCTGCGCAATATCGTACTGCACTTACGATCACCAAAGATTTGCTCGAAAAATCTAAAGTGAAGTTGGATGTTTTAGATATTGGCGGCGGCTTTCCTTCGTCTTACCCCGGCATGACTCCGCCTAATCTAAAAAGTTATTTCGACGAAATTTCTGATTCGATCGCCCAACTTAATCTCGATCCTTCTTGTCGTCTTTGGTGCGAACCAGGTCGTGCTTTGGTCGCAGAAGCTGGATCACTTCTTGTTCGCGTTGAAGGCAGAAAAGATAATATGCTTTTTTTAAATGACGGAACCTATGGCGGCTTGTTTGATGCCGGCGTGCCGGGCTTTATCTACCCGACTAACTGCTTCCGCATTAAGGGCAAAACTGATCTTTCTGAGAATAAAGCGCCTTTCGGATTTTATGGCCCAACCTGCGATTCTCTTGATGTGATGAAGGGCCCGTTCCAACTCCCAGAAAATATTTCTGAAGGCGATTACATCGAGATCGGTCAGCTTGGTGCTTACTCACGTAGCATTAGAACTGAGTTCAATGGCTTTGATAAAAATCTTCAAATCGAAGTTTCTGATGCGCCGTTGGTTTCGATGTATTTGGAAAACAAAGAACAAAAAGAAGAAAAAGAAATCTCGATCTAAAATCCTGGATCCCCGTCTGTGCGGGGATGACAGCCTTAAGTAACAACCTTAATTTAAAAAAAATGGTTACGAAAAAAGAGCTTCTAAAGCGCCCAGTAAAACATATCGACATCACCTCTTTTGATGCGCGTCCGATCATCGACCAGATGGATCACATGTCATTCACTTCACGCGATTTGGCGAGAGCGACTGAGATTTTTAACATGATGCTGAAGGACAAAAAATGTTCTAACATCCTCACTCTAGCTGGCTCAACTTCTGCCGGCGGTTGCATGAAAGTCTATGCCGACATGATTAAATTCGGCATGATCGATGCAATTGTTGCTACCGGCGCCTCAATCGTCGACATGGATTTCTTTGAAGCTCTTGGATTCAAACATTACCAAGGCACACCTTTCGTCGATGACCAATTCCTTCGCAAAAATTATATCGACAGAATTTACGACACTTACATCGACGAGAAAGATTTACAAAATTGCGACAATGTAATTTTCAAAATCGCCAACACTCTCGAGGCTCGTCCTTACTCATCTCGCGAGTTCATTTGGGAAATGGGAAAATATCTAAAAAAACATTCTAAGAAAAAAGAATCGCTGATTGAGCTTTGCTACGATCACAATGTGCCGATTTTCTGCCCAGCTTTTACCGACTCTTCTGCTGGCTTCGGACTTGTTCTTCATCAAGTAAAAAATCCTAAGAAGCACATGACAATCGACTCAATTGCTGACTTCAGAGAATTGACCGATATCAAAATCAAAGCGGGCACAACTGGCCTTCTAATGGTTGGTGGTGGCGTTCCAAAGAACTTCGTTCAAGACACAGTTGTTTGTGCTGAAATTCTCGGAGTTGAAGCTGAAATGCATAAATACGCAGTGCAAATCACAGTTGCCGATTCACGCGATGGCGCTTGCTCATCTTCGACTTTAAAAGAAGCCTGTTCTTGGGGTAAAGTTGACACTACTTACGAACAAATGGTTTTTGCTGAAGCGACTTCAGTAATTCCGCTTTTAGCTTCTGATGCTTACCACCGTGGATTCTGGAAAAAACGCACAAGAAGAAATTTTTCCAAGCTGTTCAAATAGCTATTTTAAAACCTTTGTCGGTTGAGCGAAGTCGAAACCTCTGGAGTTTTATTCGCCAGGTTTCGACTCCGCTCAACCAGCAGGAGTTTTTAAGGCGGGTTTTTTTACCCCATCTTCACCAAATCTTTTTTGATTTCCTCGCGGTAAGAAAATTTTTGTTGTTCCGAAGAAAGAAATTTTTGCAGAAAAAATCCACTGAGATGCAAGCCTTCGAGCAGATGTTGATCATTAAATTCACCCGCATCTTCGACCAAAAAGCTCGGTAATTTTAGTAATTTATTTTCATAGGAAGTGGCCGCAGAAATTGAAACTGCGTGTGCGGATTTCGGTGAGACGTAGGCCAGATTTGTTGTTGAGTTAGTGACTACGCAGGAAGACAAATCAATTCCATATCCAAGCTCTTTCAACATCTCTAATTCAAGCTTGATGTAATCGACCACGATGTCTTTTTTTTCGCTAGTTTCAGCGGAGATTTTTTGCATGAAGGCAAGCAGTTGAGCGAAAAAATCGGAATGATTCTCGCGTTCAAGAAATAGGCTATCGAGCATTGAAAATAGTGATCTGACACAGTTAAGACGAAACTGATCAAACATGATTCTCGAGCAAAAAGAACTGATTGGATTGACCGAAAAAAAGCTGCCTAAATTGTCTTCAAGGCGCGAACGAAATTCAAAAGAAACCAAGTTTCCAACTTGATAAATTGCATTAGTTTTTTTTGATTTTGCGCCACGAACGAAGCTGCGATAAATGCCGTGATCGCGCGCAAAAATTTTTACGATCAACGAATTCTCGCCGTATTTTTTGGTGCCGATGATGATTCCTTCATCACTGAATTTCATTTCTGTAAAAAATTTAATGCCGTTACAGAGTCAGTAAATACGAGCTTTCCTGGCAATTGATTGCGAAACCAAGTTAGTTGTCTCTTGGCATAATTGCGAGTTTTTTGCGTGGCGATTTCGATCATTTTTTCACGCGTAATTTCGCCACTAAGGAAATTTTTTATTTCGTGAAAACCAAGAGTTTTGGTGATAGAGCAATCATCTTCAGCCACGAGATTTTTTACTTCGTCAATCGCGCCGCAATCCAACATTTCAACAAAACGCGAATTGCAATTTTGGTAAAGTTTTTCTCGATCGGGGTTGAGATTGATGTGCAAAAAATCCTTGAGAAAAGGAGTTCTCTTTGCCTCTTTCTGCCAAGTGGAAATGGATTTACCGGTCTGCATAAAAACCTCGGCAGCTCTTATTAGGCGCTGCTTGTCGATTATTTTATCTTCGCCAAATTTTTGAAGAAATTCTTCTTGGCCAATTTTTTCGTAAAGTTCGCGCGCTGCTTTTTTTACCTCTTCTGCAATCGCCGGCATCTCTGAAATTCCTTCGACTAATTTCGAAATATACATACCGCTACCACCAACAATTACTGGTAATTTTTTCTCCGACTTAACTTGTTTGATCCTTGCCATAACTAGCTTCAGCCAATCCATCACCGAAGAATTTTCCCGCGCTTTAAAATGCGAATAGAGAAAATGCGGCGCGATTTTTTTCTCAGCTTCGCTGGGCTGAGAAGATAAAATTGGTAAGCCTTCATAAAGCTGCAAAGAGTCAGCATTAATAATTGCGATGTCTTTGCACCCAGCCAAATCCAAGGCCAAACGCGATTTGCCCGAAGCGGTTGGGCCAGAAATTATTAAGCAATTGCAGCTCGTCATTTAGTTTTTTTCTCAGTTGAAATGAAGTTCAAGGTAACTATCTAGAGGCAGATTACGAATAACAACAAATCCCAAAATATGTCTAATGAACAACAATTTAACTTCGACGTCGAAGTTGGAAAAATTTTGAATTTAATGATCAACTCGCTCTACACCAATAAGGATGTAGCTTTGCGTGAGTTGGTTTCGAACTCATCGGATGCTTGCGATAAATTGCGTTACCTCGCAGCGCAAAATCCAGATTTATTGCAGGATGAATTGAAGATCTCAATTACCACCGACAAACAGAAAAAATTGTTAATTATCATGGATAATGGCGTTGGCATGAATCGTGAAGAATTGATTCAGAACCTTGGCACCATTGCGCGCTCGGGCACAGAGAATTTTGTAAAATCACTCACCGGCGACAAGCAAAAAGACGTACAACTTATTGGTCAATTCGGAGTAGGATTTTATTCGAGCTTCATGATTGCCGACAAAGTTGAGGTGCTTTCGCGCAAGTTTGACGAGGAAAAAACTTTTAAGTGGGAGTCGGATGGAAGCTCTAATTTTAAAATCTCTGAGAGTGAAGAGGCTTTAAATCGCGGCACGAAAATCACTTTGCATTTGAAAGAAAATGCTGCGGATTTTTGTGATCGTTTTCACATCAAACACGTGATTCAAACTTATTCCGATCACATCAACTTTAAGATCGAATTCATTCCAGAAAATTTGGAAGCAGGCGCAAAAATTGAAACTATCAACTCAGCTTCGGCCTTGTGGGTAAAGGATAAAAGCGAGATCACGCCGGAGCAGTATCAAAGTTTTTTCAAACATATTTCGCATTTGCCAGGCGACCCATTCATGGTGATTCACAACAGGGCGGAGGGATTGGTGAGCTATACTAATCTGCTCTTTGTGCCCGCAACAAAGCCATTCGATCTTTTTCATCCCGATCGCAAAACTTCGGTAAAACTTTACGTAAAAAAAGTTTTTATCTCGGAGGAGCTAAATTTAGTTCCGTCTTGCCTTCGCTTCCTGCGCGGCCTTGTCGATTCTGATGATTTGCCGCTAAATATTAGTCGTGAGAATTTGCAGCACAGTTTGGTGCTCGATAAAATTAGAAAATCGCTAGTCAATAAAGTGCTTTCTGAGTTGAAGAAAAAAGCTGTGGAGAGCGAAGAAGAATATCTCAAATTCTGGAATAATTTCGGCGCAGTTTTGAAAGAGGGCTTGTGCGAGTCATCGGAATTCCGTGAGAAAATTTTTGAGATTTGCCGCTTTTATTCTTCGAAATCTCCAGAGAAGTTAATTTCCCTCGCCGACTATTTAGACCACGTCAAGCCTGGTCAGGACAAGATTTATTTCTTAACCGGCGAAACCGTCGACAAGATAAAATCTTCACCGCAACTCGAAGTATTTTTACAGAAAGATGTCGAAGTTTTATTTTTGATTGATGCGGTTGATGAGTTTTGGGTGACGGTTGCAATGCCTTACAAAGAGAAAGAATTTTGCTCAATTAATCGTCACGATGTTGATTTAGGAAATATCGAAAAATCCGAAAAAAATTCTGCAGAAAAAGAAGAAATAAAAGATGTAACCAGCAGCAATTTTGAAGGCCTAATTGGCTTCATCAAAGAAACTCTTGGCGACAAAATTAAAGATGTTCGCATTTCAAAAAAACTCACTGGCTCTCCAGTTTGTCTCGCTGTTGACGCGGGTTCGATGGATATTCGTCTCGAAAGATTTTTGCTTGAGCAGAAGCAAATTCAAGCGGGCACTACGAAAATTTTTGAGATCAATCCAAGCAATAAAATAATCAAAGATTTAAACGAAAATTATTCTGACGAGACCAAAAAAATCGCAGCGCAAGACAAGATCGAAACTTTATTTGACCTCGCTTGCATCATCGAAGACGAGCCAATCAAAGACGCGAAAGACTTTTCCAGAAGGCTGCAAGGCTTGATGGGATAATTATCTAGTTTGATGAGTTTGGATTCTTTAATGCAGGCTCATAATCGCAGAGATAATCAAGCAGAGCAGAAAGATTCTTGGTCTAATATTGATGATCGAATATATGGAGTGGGGGGCTCGTAATATTAATGAGCCTCTCCCTCCTTCTCTTTTGTCAGCTCAAGCAAATCGTCAGCGCGGATGATTTCGGATTTGTCGGATTTCTTGAATTTATCTTTCGCTTTTTTGGCGTATTCGCGACATTTTTTTCTTTCATCAATCAGCAAATTAAACTCAGCTAAAGCCAATAAAGATCTAGCTTCGTCGTTAATACGCGAATAGCCATTAGCGAGCTGTTTGAATAAAAGAGGGTTTTCTTCTTCAGATTTTCTTGCCTCCTCGAGCTCCTTGATTGCTAGTTTGATCAAATCTTGATCGCTAGTTTTTAGTGACAAAATCGCCAAAGCGAAAGCAACTTTTACGACGCCATTATTTTGTGAGGGAATTAATTTAACCGCCTGGTTGTAGGCCAAAACCGAATCTTGAATTCGTCCGCTTTCAAAAAGAATTTGTCCTTTAAGCTCAAATAAAAATCCATCTGACGGATTTTTTGCAATAATCGGATCAAGCAATTCTAAGCTCTCGTCGATTTTTCCTTTTCTGAATAAAGCGATTGAGCGCACGTAAGGATCGGAATTCTGCAACAAATAATCTGGATTTTCGATGAAGCCTTCGAGCTTTGCCAATACTCGATCCATCGGCTGCTGCAATTTTTGATTTATTTTTTTGTCGGAAAAATTTTTCCCAGCAGTTCGCTCTTTAATAACCTCGATTCTTTTACGACTGATTGGGTGAGACATTAAATATTCATCGATCTGATTTTTGTAGCCGATCATTTCAGTTTCAAAAAATTCCAAGAGTTTGATGAGCCCGGTTGCCGGATATTTCAGCTGGTCAAGATAGGTAATTGCGTGCTGATCTGCCGCTTCTTCCTGCGTGCGCGTGAACTTCATATACATCCTTTGTGCAGTTTGATTTCCGCCCATGATTATCGCCGTGCCAGCGTCTGGCGCACCTGCAACCACTGCGCCAATTCCAAGTAAGTAGCTGAGTAACATCGCGCCTTCCGCCTTTTTAGCCCCCTCTGAAGAGCGCGCTAAATGGCCAGCGGTGATGTGGCCAGTTTCATGCGCGATAACGCCAATTAAGGCGTCAGGAGTTTTGAATTTACGAATTAATCCGGTATTGATAAAAACATTTTGTCCGCCCGAAACAAAAGCGTTGATGCTCATGTCATTAACAATGTAAATTTTAATATCATGTGGATTCAGGCCGGCAGCAGTGAAAATTGGGTCAGCAAGTTGATGCAGAAATTTTTCTGTCTCGGCATCGCGAATCAAAGAGGCATCAGCAAATGCTGCGCTGTAACCAAGCGCAGCGCAAAGAAAAAATAGAATAAAAATAAAATGTTTCTTCATTCAGAAAGTAGATTTCTCCCAATAATTTTATTGATCGCTTTTGCTGCGATGTTCGCTGCGCTTAAATTTCTCATCACCGATGATTTGAAGATTCCACAAGGGCAAGTTTCGCTGACAATCGACATTAAAAACCAGGTGAATATTTGTTTACCCCAAGGGGATTTGGAGGATGATTTTGACGGTAAAAAGCTCTGATTTTCTCATCAAACTTCAAACTGAAGATGGGCTGGCATTAAACACAATCGCCGCTTACGGCAAAGATTTAGAGCTCTTCGAAAAATTTTTAGATGTAGAAAAACTTACTTTGAAGCAAGTAACGACCAAGGTTCTTAAAGATTATCTTTTTGCACTTCATCAACAAAAATTAAAGGCCACTTCGGTCGCACGAAAAATTTCTTGTCTAAAAAATTTCTTCAAATTCTTGGTGAATGAAAATTTTATTAAGAACAATCCGGCTACGAATTTACAGACTCCAAAACGCGAAGCAAAGATTCCCAAATTTTTGAGCGAAGAAGAAATTTTTAAATTACTCTCCGCCGCAGAATCTGATCTAAAGCTCTCTTGTATGCTTGAGATCCTTTACGCCGCAGGGCTTCGCGTCACTGAATTGGTTTCGCTGCCAGTTTCGTTGATTCAGCGCGAAGGCGAAACTTTGCGAAATTATTTGTTAGTGAAAGGCAAGGGCGGCAAAGAAAGAATCGCTCCACTCAATAAGGCGGCGATTGTGAAGCTGCTTGAATATTTGAAAGAGAGAGAAGATTCCCAAGAAAATTCCCAAGGGAATTCATTCTGGCTTTTTCCCGGAAATTCGCCGAGCAAACATCTAACCAGACAAGGATTTCATAAAATGCTGAAGGGCCTTGCGCGAAAGGCCAAGATTGATCCAGAAAGAGTTCATCCGCACGTAATTCGTCATTCATTTGCAACGCACTTACTAAATAGCGGCGTTGATCTGCGCGTGTTGCAAGAGTTGCTTGGACATAGCGACATTTCTACTACCGAAATTTACACTCACATTTTAGATTCAAAGCTGCGCGACCTTGTCTTCGCGCATCATCCCCTAAGCAAAATTTAAAAGCATGTCCAGACAGCCTTGTGTTAGTGTAGAAAACAATCTCGACACCGAGTGGTACAGTGACAAAAAAATTAACGATGTTTTGTCGCATGAATTGCATGGTAAAAAAGATGTTGTGGCACTTAAGGCAATTCCACTTGAGGGATCTGATTATTTTGCAGATGCTCTTAAAGAGGCAGCTAGGCTAGCAACAAAACAAGGCAAGACAGTGCTGATGCCAATAAATATCCACGGGGATCACTGGGTTGGCGGCATGATGAAAATGGAGGATGAAAAGCTGAAGTTTTTCCACAATGATTCACTCGGCAATGCGATGGATCCGACGATGAAGGAAAAAATTGAGAGGGCAGGAATTGAGATTATTGATCTAAAAGCGCGGCAACAGAATGATAATTACAATTGTGGCCCGCTGACAATTCATAATTTGTTGGAGATGAGCAAGGCTGAGAGTCTTGATGATGAAGAAGAATTGAAGAGAAAATTATTAGAATCGGCCAAGGGACTCAATCTGCAGCAGTTGCGCAAGTATCACTCTGGACTTAGTGCTTACGAGTCAGATGAAACTAAAGAGAAGAAAATCTGTGGCGAGATGCGCGGAATTTTCAAAAATCTTCAAGAGCAAGGAAAAGTTAGTGAAGAAAATGGCAACAAGAGATTTGACTGCGACAGTTCGAAAGATGCGAAAGAATTGGCAGAAAAAATCAAAAAATCTTACGAGAATTTGGGCGTTCCGTGTAATCTTCAAGAAAAAGACGGGCAGTGGATCGTTAAAATCCCTGCGGCCTGTAAAGGTAAGGATGTGTTTTCAATGAATTCGGATCAGCTGGAAGGTTTGCGCAAAGAAATTCAGGCGGAACAATCTGTCGCGAAGGAAAATCCCGAACAAAAAAAAGCGGCTTTTGGAAAATTTACCGAAATGGCTCTGGAGAAAGGAAAAGAGGCAAAAGGCAAAGCTTCCGACGGGAGAGAGTAATCTTCTCAGTCAGTATTATCCAATTTATCTAACCTCTTCGCGCCTTTGAAGCCAGCGGCGATGCCGGTGCGTGAAACTGTGGCCAATCCATAACTTTCCATTTTTGTCAGCACTTCATCAATAGTTTGTGAATTTCCAATTACCTCGAAAACCAACGAATCACCATCAATATCAACAATGTCTGCGCGGTAATTTTCCAGAGCGCGCATTGCTTTTTCACGCGTTTCTGCGTCAGAAATAATTTGTACCAAAGCCAATTCACGCTCGATATAACCATCGGCAGTACTGAGTTCGGCGGCATGATGAACAGGCACAATGCGCTTCAATAATTTACAAATTAGGTCGATTGTTTTGTCGGTGCCGTAAGTGGTAATGGTGATGCGTGACATTTTTTTATCACGCGAAACCGGCGCCACTGTAAGTGTCTCGATGTTATATCCGCGTGCCGAAAAAAGTTCGACGATGCGAGCAAGGGCGCCAAATTCATTTTCAACTAAGACAGCAAGAACGTGTTTTTTTATCTGCATTGGGAGGGGTTGCTAGTTTGAAGGAATTTTTAAAAGATATTTTTCATGCAAATACTAAATCGCAAAGCACATTTCAATTATACCATCGAAGAGGAGATCGAAGCTGGCATCATGCTGCTTGGAAGCGAGGTAAAATCACTGCGCGAAGGTAAGGCAAGTATCTCAGAAAGTTATGTTAACGAAACTGCCGGAGATTTGTTTTTAATCAATTGCAACATCAGTGAATATAAGTCGGCGAACCGTTTCAATCATGAGCCAAAAAGACAGCGAAAACTTTTATTGCGTAAAAAACAGCTGAATAAAATTCTCGGAAAAATGCAGGAAAAAGGTTACGCCTGCCTGCCGATTAAAATTTATTTTAACAAAAAAAATATCGCGAAAGTTCTGATCGGAATTGGTCGCGGTAAGAAGCTCTACGACAAGCGCGATTCAATTAAAAAAAGAGATGAAAATCGCCGCAAACAACGTGGCGAAGAATGAAAGATTTGCAGCTTCCTCTCACTTCGCTGCGTGGTGTAGGAGAGGTGCT
>CAMBFP010000034.1 GCA_945865745.1 Rhizobium sp. Q54
CACATCATCACTGGCGGTCTCGCCGAAATTTTTAAAGATGCTTTGACGAACTCGGTCAAGCATCACGAACCCGATCTGACGCTGGAAGGCTTAAGAATTATTCACGAAGAAAATTCGAAACCGTCATTGCGAGCTTAGTCAAGCTATTTATGACGAATAACAAAATAATAAACATGGAACTTAATTTAAAAAAACATCACTCCGACCTTCTTTTTCTCCCTCTTGGCGGTGCCAATGAAATTGGGATGAATGTTAATCTCTACCATCTCGACGGCAAATGGCTAATGGTTGATTGCGGCGTTGGCTTTGCTTACGATATTCCCGGCGTCGACATGATGACTGCCGATATTTCTTTCATTAAACAACATCGTCACAACCTTCTTGGAATTGTGTTAACTCACATCCACGAAGATCACATGGGCGCCGTTCAATATTTGTGGGAAGAATTACGCGTGCCGGTCTACGCGACCAATTTTGGTGCGAATTTTTTACGCACGAAGTTGGAAGAATACAAACTCGATAAAGTGGTTCCAATTCGCATTATTGATGGCTCAAAGCAGTTAGATCTTCATCCATTTAAAATCGATTTTATTGGTCTGACTCACTCGGTTCCAGAAATGAAAGCTTTGCTGATTCGCACTCACAAAGGAAATGTTTTGCACACCGGAGATTGGAAATTTGATCCAAATCCCGTGGTCGGCGAAGTTTCAGAAAAAGAAAAAATTCGCGCCTTAGGTGATGCTGGTGAAATTACTGCAATGATTTGCGACTCAACAAACTCATTATCTCCTGGCCATTCTCGCTCTGAAGGCGAACTTTATGAATCGCTAAAAAGTTTAATCGAAGGAAGAAAAGGTTTAGTCGGCGTTACAACTTTCGCCTCTAACATCGCTCGTATTCACACCATCGCGCGCATTGCTCGCGATGTGGGTCGCAAGGTTGTGCTTGCAGGATTTTCTTTGCATCGTCTGCATGAAGTCGGCAAAAAAAGCGGATTTTTTACCGAAGATTTTGAATTTATTTCCGATCGCGAAATGAAGTTTTACGATAAAAAAGAAATCCTCGTAATCGCAACAGGATGTCAAGGTGAGCCTAGAGCTGCAACGCGCAAAATTGCCAACAACCTTCATCCAAGCATTCATTTTACCAAAGGTGATTTGATGATTTTTTCATCAAAAATTATTCCCGGAAATGAGAAAAAAATCTTCGAACTTTTTGCCGAACTCGCCAAAAAACAAATCGATGTAATGACCGAAAAAGATCATTTCGTTCACGTTTCTGGCCATCCTTCACAAGATGAGTTGCGCGAAATGTATGCTTTAGCGCGACCAAAAATTGCCATTCCAGTTCACGGAGAATTTCTTCACACCAAAACTCACTGCGAGATTGCCGCCGATTCTAAAGTGGGTCGCGTCATCCAAATCGAAAATGGCTTGGCGGTAAAAATTGACGGAGAAAATCCGGCAAATTCAACCGCGGTTGGTTCCGTGAAAGTTGGCTATTTTGGTGTCGATGGCAAACAGCTTCTTGATTTCAAAGGCGAAGTAATTCGCGAACGCAGAAAGTTAGAAATGGCTGGAATAGTAATGGTCTCATTCGCAGTGAATGACTCACTGAGTTTGGTTTCAAAAATCAATCTAATCGCGGTTGGCTCTTACGACTTCAGACATGACAGAGATGCCGAAGAAACCATCAAAAAAGAAATCGCATTTTTTTTAAAGCATAAGGCCAAAGAGCTTGATTTGCATGATGGTTTTGGAATTCGCTTTTTGAAGAAAAAGAAAAATAAAAAACTGCAAGAAGCAAAAATCTTTGCTGAAATTGAAAAATCTTTGCGCTCAAAATTATTAAAAATCCTCGAAGATTTAATGGGTAAAAGACCAGCTTTGGAAGTGATGATTCACCTAATAAACTAAAAACTTCCTCTCCCTACTCGTCACGTCATCCCCGCGAAGGTGGGGATCCAGGAGGACTAACAACTCACTCCGAGCGCGCTGTCCTGGATCCCCGCCTTCGCGGGGATGACACAATAAGATTCTCAACACATGAAAGCAGAATTCAAAATCATCGCCGACCACCTACGCTCATCATCTTTTCTAATCGCTGATGGTGTAATGCCAAGCAATGAAGGGCGAGGTTACGTACTTCGTCGCATCATGCGTCGCGCCATGCGTCAGCTTCACAAACTTGGCGCGAAAGAAGTCTCGATGCACAAGTTAGTCGATTCCCTGATTAAAGAAATGGGCACCGCCTATCCAGAACTGGGGCGGGCTCGCGATACCATCGTTGAAACGCTAAAGAACGAAGAAGAGAAATTCCGCGAAACGTTGGAAAAGGGTTTGAAGATTTTGGAAGAGGAAATTCTTAAAATAAAATCACAGAAATTCTCTGGCGCGATCGCCTTCAAACTCTACGATACTTACGGCTTTCCGCTTGATCTTACGCAAGATATTCTGAAGGAAAAAAATCTCGAAGTTGATGTTGAAGAATTCAATCGCGAAATGGAATTGCAGCGCGAACGCGCGCGAAAAAATTGGGTTGGATCTGGTGAAGAAAAAGAGGATAAAATCTTTTTCGACCTCAAAGAAAAACACGGTGAAACGAAGTTTTTGGGTTACGAAACCTTAAGTGCAAAGGCAAAAGTTTTAGCTCTTTTGGATGATGCAATAATTCTCGATAAAACCCCATTCTACGCGACTTCAGGCGGTCAAAAAGGTGACGATGGATTAATTGGTGGAGTGGAAATTTTCGAGACAAAAAAATTCGCCGGAAATTTATTCGTTCATTTTTTTTCTAAACAAGAAATTGCTTTGAGAGTTGGAGATGAAGTTTTTGCTGAAGTGAATCAACAAAGCCGCAAAGCCCGCGAGGCAAATCACTCAGCAACGCATTTAATGCACAAGGCTTTGAAGGAAGTTTTGGGCAACTCGATCTCGCAAAAAGGTTCGAATGTCGACGCCGAATATTTCACTTTCGATTTCAATTTTAATCGCGGAATGACTGCGGATGAAATCAAAAAAGTTGAAGATTTGGTGAATGGTTGGATTGCGCAAAAATCAGAAGTTAGCACTAATTTAATGGCTTTGGAAACAGCTCGCGAGAGTGGTGCGGAAGCGCTGTTTGGCGAAAAATATGATTCAGAAGTTCGTGTCGTAAAGATGGGATCTTCTGTCGAATTGTGCGGCGGAACTCACGTAAAAAATACTTCGGAAATTGAAATTTTTAAAATCATTTCTGAAAAGTCAGTTGCCTCAGGGATCAGAAGAATCGAGGCCAAAAGCGGCGTTGAGGTAAAGAAATATTTAGCCAAACAGGCAGAAAATTCACAAAATTTTATTCTTGAGCTCTACGAAAAAATTAACAAAAAAAATCAGGAAATTTTTGATCTTACCGGCGCTATGCCAGATAGATCGCATGCCACAGAGAATGATGCAAAAACTCTCGAAGAAATTTTTAAGAAGAAAGACAAGGAAATCGAGCGTCTAAAAAAACAAAATCTTCTCGCGAATTTGAGTGATTTAAAATCTGAAAAAATCGCTGACGTAACTTTGGTGACTTATCTTTTTGAAAATGCTGAAGCAAAAGATGTGCGCGAGATTGTGACTGAGATTAAGTCCAAAAAAGAATTAGAAAATTCTCACGTTTTTGCGTTGTTTGGATTTAAGGATGGAAAGGTTTCTGTTTCCGTGGCTGTAAGTGCTAATCTGCAATTTGATGCGGCAAAATTAATCGCTCCAGTAGTTGAGGCCGTTGGTGGCAAAGGCGGCGGCGGAAAAAAAGATTTAGCGATGGGTGGCGGAACCAATAAGGAAGGTGTTCCGCAAGCAATCGAGATTCTAAAAAATTTACTAAAATAACCGAGCTATCGAGTTCATCGCAAAAGGTGCCACGTCTTCCCCGCGCAGGCGGGGATCCAGTAAAGCGCGCTCGGAAAGTAAGTAACACACTCCTCCTGGATCCCCGCCTGCGCGGGGATGACGCGAAAAAATCGAATTAAATTTTCAAAATTACCTCGTGATCGGTTCGATTTTTCACTACGAAGACGGAAAAATTTTCGAAGAAATTTTTAATTTCGAAAAAACAATTCCAATTAAAATCTATCTCAGCGCTGGCGGTTGTAAAAACTTTCATTCCGACTTTTTTAGCAACTTAGAAAGATTCCGTGAGGAGATTAGTTTCTCACCAAGCGTTACTACGAAATTAAAAATTTTCGAAGGGGAATATCGCTGTTCAGCCATTGCCAATGGGGATTTCGAAGGGTTTGAGATTTATTTACGATTAAAAGTACGAATGCGCAATTAACGAGTTTAGGCTTGGGGATTGTGAATTGAAAAGGTGGGAAGTTGCAATGGCTTTTAAGCCTTTGCTTGATTGGGTTGTGAGGTGTAAAATAGATTACTGTCGCGGCGTCAGGAATGGTAGAATGTTCTTGATTTTCTTGGTTTCGACTTCGCTCAACCGGCGAAAATGTAAAAATTTTCTCAACCGGTGAAAATACGAATTTGCTCAATCGGCGAAATTTAATTCGATTCTTTCGTGTCATCCCCGCGCAGGCGGGGATCCAGGATGTTTAGTTACTTACTCCGAGTTCACTCATCCTGAATCCCCGCCTGCGCGGGGATGACGGGTGGAAAATTCAGAACTGAATTGACGAACTTTTACAGTGAGAACAAAAACAAGGATTTATGTGCAAAATTTAGAATCTGTTGCCGCGATTTTCGCTGCTGCCACCGCTTCTGCCACCAGAGGAAGGTCTGCCAGAAGATGGTCTGCCAAATCCGCCGGATGAACGAGGGCGCTCACTTCTGTCAGATGAAGGTCTGCCACTGCCAAAACCAGTTGAACGAGGACGTTCGCTTCTTTCTCCAAAACCACCTAGGCGCGGACGGTCGCTTCTGTCTCTGTCTCCACCGCGCGGAGCTGGTCTTTCTCTGTTGCCTAGTGGCACTCTTTCTCTGTTATCGAAAGATGATCTTTCTCTGTTACCAAATGAGCTAGTTCTTGGCTCGCCTCTTGATTCACCTGAATCTGATTTCTTAGCGCCAAACCAGCCGAAGCCGCCTGTTTTTGATTGAGAAGGTCTGCTTGATTTTTCACCAAATCTTTTTTTGCCGATGCCCATGAATCCAAGCAATCCGCCGCTGCCAGTAGTTTTTCTTTCAGAAGATTCACTGCGTCTTCTGTCTGTTGGGCGATCGGAAAAAGTGCTGCTACGCTTTCTATCTGTCGGGCGATCGTCTCTGTTAAATGGATCGCGTTCTTCTCTTGGGCCACCGCTTCTTTTATCGTCTCTTCCTCTTGGCGAAGAAGGTCTGCGTTCTTTATTCATTGAGTGACCAAAAGTTCTTTTGCCGCGGCTTGAATCGAAATCGCGATCGTCGCGTCTTGAGTCGCGCCCAGAAGGCGCTGCTGCAACATCATGAAATGGATGAGTTTCATCCACAGGAATTTTGTAGTTAATGGTTTTTTCGATTGCTTGCAAAAGTTTAGTTTCGGAATGATCACAAAAAGTAATCGCAATACCTTCTCTGCCAGCACGTGCGGTACGACCGATGCGGTGAACGTAACTTTCAGGATCCACAGGAACGTCGTAGTTAATAACGTGACTGATTGCAGGAATGTCGATGCCGCGCGCCGCGATGTCGGTAGCGATTAAAACTTGCACACGTCCTTCACGAAAACTTCCTAAAGCTTTTTCGCGAGCGCCTTGCGATTTATTGCCGTGAATTGCAGCAACAGTAACCCCGCCGCGTTCCAAGAATTCTACGACGCGATCTGAACCGTGTTTTGTTCTGCAAAATACAAGAACGCTTGTGGCGCCTTCTTCTTTTACGATGCGCTTTAGAAGCGCTAATTTGTTCGATTTTTCAACGTGATTAATTTTTTGCTGAATGCGTTCGACCGTTGTTGAAGGAGGAGTCACTTCAATTTTTATTGGATTATTCAAAATTGAATCAGCCAGGCCAGTAATAATTGAAGGCATGGTTGCAGAGAAGAAAAGTGTTTGTCTTTTTGGCGGAAGTTTGGCGATGATTTTTTTGATGTCGTTGATGAAGCCCATGTCGAGCATGCGATCTGCTTCATCGAGAACAAAAATTTCTAAGCTCATGAAACGAACGTGGCCTTGATTAGTAAGATCAAGAAGACGTCCTGGAGTGGCGATCAAAATATCGACACCGCGTTGTAGATTGGTGATTTGTGGACGCTCAGAAACTCCGCCGAAAATCACAGCGTGACGCAGGCCAAGACCCTTGCCGTAAAGCTCAATATTTTCAGCAATTTGTGAAGCTAGCTCACGAGTTGGGGTTAAGATCAAAGTGCGCATACAGCCGCTTTTGGCGGTAATATTGCTCTTGGCTAGGTTTTGTAAAATTGGTAAAGCGAAGGCTGCAGTTTTTCCGGTTCCGGTTTGGGCAATTCCTAAAATATCCTTACCTTCGAGTAAGTGAGGAATGGCCTGAAGTTGAATTGGCGTAGGGGTTACGTAGCCTTTAGTTTCAAGTGCTGAAAGAAGTTTTGGATTTAATCCAAGGTCTTGGAAGGTAGTCATTATTTGATTTGTTTTAGTAAGTTTTTTTAAAGAACAGCTGAGTGCAGCGAGGCGAAATTAAAATTTCGTCATCCTGAGCGTAGTGCTCAGGATGATAAAATTAACGCAAAGGAGTAAACTAACGAGCAGCTGATTGTGAAGGGCGAGAAGGACGAGGAGATCTATTTCTTCCGTCTCTGTACGAGTTGTGTGATTTATGTTTGAATGATCTTTTGGTATAGATAACGGCAAAAATAATTAATCCAGCGTTAAGGGCGAAAATCCAGATTGCTAATTTTTCAGAGCCTGATTTTGCTAAGTCGTAAACGAGGTAAAGCAAAGCTAGGTTATAGATTAGGCCGAAGATTTGTCCGATTAATTTTGATGAATTTTTTCTTGGTGTAAACGAGCTGCGAGAATCTGAATTATAGTGACGCGTGTCATTTCGTGGACGTTCTGATGAGTATTCTCTAGGAGAGTTTTCTTGGTGACTGCGACGATGTTCTTGGTCTTTCATTGTTGTTTGTAAATTTTTTAGGGAACGGTCTGTTTGGTTTTTGTTGGGATGATGATTTAGAGCCAATCAAGCCAAGGGTTTGAACCGAAATAAATCCGATGATAAATTGGCGTAATTCGAATGATTTAAACATTGGATTTAATCGAAATTATTAAGGGCAGGGCGTTGTAGTAAGAAAAATCTTAAAGGCAAATTAAGGTTTGATTTGGATCGATGAGGTTTGATCGCAGCGAAATTTTTCTAGCTTTTTTGCAAGCTTTTCGTCGGATAACGCGAGAATGGCGATTGCTAAAAGTGCGGCATTTTTAGCGCCAGCTTCACCGATTGCTAAACATCCAACAGGAATTCCGGCTGGCATTTGAACGATTGAAAGAAGTGAATCTAAACCTTTAAGCGCCCGGCTTTCAACCGGAACGCCGAGAACGGGAAGTTCGGTCATTGAGGCAACCATTCCCGGAAGGTGTGCTGCTCCACCGGCGCCGGCGATGATTATTTTGATTCCTCTTTTTTTCGCTGATTCACAAAAATCGTAAAGTCTTTTTGGGGTGCGATGTGCTGAAATAACTTTGGTTTCGTGAGAAATTTTGAATTCGTTAAGAATTAAGCAGGTATGTTCCATAGTCGCAAAATCTGATTTGCTGCCCATGATGATTGATATTAATGTATTCATATTTTTGAAGTTGAAAAGATTAACAGTTGCCGGAACAGGAGGTATTTGTAAAATTTGATACTCCGTCAACACATGTTACAGTACAAGATGCGCTTGAGCTGTAGTTACAACTACCCAGAGGACCATTTGCCCGACAACTAGAACTATCAGCGCAGTAAGATGTCTGTCCACTTGTCATTGTTCCAGCGCAACTGGCTAAACATCTTACAGTGGTAGTACAGTGATATCTGTCGGCAGCTTTTCTGCATTCATTGTAATTGCTCCAATATGTAGTTAAATTGTTAGTGTTAGCATCGCCGGAGCAGCTTCTGCAAGCTTCACAATCATTAGAAACAGGGCTACTCCAAGAGGCAGTTCCGTTTCCATTATCATTGCACACTACATAAGGTCGTAAAGTGCTTCGATCGCTAGGTAATCTACCGCAGTTAGCAAAGGGGGTTTGTGAACCTCCAATTATGTCGCTACCGTAACCGCTTCTGCAGCTCAAATCTAATCTTGTACCAGCTGAGTAATAATAATCTGCGCCACTACTTGATTGATCAACTGAGCCGCTGCCATAATTATTTCCGTATTTACTTGGACATCTCGGTGTACATTTAGCAGAGTTACCAGTATTAAAATAGGTTTTATCAATTCTTTCATTGCCGTCGTCGTAATATTTGCAAGTAGCTGCTGAAGCGGTGGTGCTTCCACTTGTATCGGAGAAAGTTCCGCTGCTGCAGGTTCCGGTTCCCGTTTGTGATTCAACCGCAATTCTTACGACATTATATTTTGCATAAGCCTCTTTATCAGAATTATTCTTACCGATTTTAATAGCGCCGTTATTGCTAGCGCAATATGCGATGGGATCTTCCCATTTGTAAGTAGTTGCATTGCACTTCCTGGATAAAGAATAATAGCCATTTGTTCTTCCGTAGAAATAATGTGAACCATTCTGTGAAGTGATGTCGCTTGGTGAATTAATATAAGCCGTTTGGCCGAAGGTGGTGGTTGGCCAATCGATCGTAACTATGCCACCAACACTACTAGACACATTGCTGCTGGCGTTATGTTGAGTTTTTCCCGCGTTAATTCTTGGATCGATATCAGCGCCCGGACAGCTATTTACACATGTTGACGAAGTGTTTGTCCAAACATTGGCCTGGCCACCAACTACAACAGTAGATTTGCAAGTGCGCACAGGATTTTCTGCGGCTCTGGTGTCCTTATTTACGTTTCTTGGGATTGTTGTAGTGTAGTTATAGTCAGAAGGTTTAGTGCCATCGATTAGAGTATAAGTAACGCCATATTTATCACGTAGAGCTGGATAGGGATAAGGAACATAGCCCGAAACGCATCCGTTAAAACCTGTATCTTTGCAACTTCCACCAGTTCCGATAAAGCGCGGATTAGAAGAAGAGGGACAGCCGTTAATGTTAGTAGATAACTCACCAGAGAGAGGAATGTTAGTCGCCTTGTGCCAATAAGCGTATCCATTGTTGGTTGTGGAGGCGATGCCTGAATCTGTGATCGCAGCACATTCAGTAATGCATGCATTTTGTACTGGTCCCCAGTTACCTAAATAATCGCAAACTCTAGTTGGAGCTGCGCCACCAGAAATTTGGAAGAAGCCAAGATTATTATTACAAGTTCCTGTTGATGTTGCCGATGATTTTACTATCGAACCGTCTACTAAAATTGAGCTGCGCGCAGCATTGACAGATGGGTATGAGGCACCGCCAGAATTTGACCATAATGCCCAGTTTGTGGAATCTGTCGAGCTAGAAGGAATATTTGTAATTGTTCCAGTAGAGCTTTGATTAATTGCCGCACAGGAAATTCTTTGGCAGTTCTTTTTAGTTGTTTGCCATATGCCAAGTTGATTACATTGTCTTTTTGGCAAAGTAGCTACGCTGTAGCCGGTAATTCGAGAATAAAGGGCGGCTTTATTAACATTAGTTTCTCCGTTAGACATGGAGGCGACAGCTCCATCAGTTTTAAATCCAGTGATGCAACCCGATGATGTGGCTTCGACAGGAAAATCGGCAGATTCAATCGCAGCCCAATTAGCAAAACCATTGCTTAAGCCTTTATTCTCGCCGGTTTCTAAAATGCCGTAGCCACCTTGGTAATTTCCGCTCGTATCCATACCGGCAGTAAAAATTGCTGGACATGAGTAGCGAACACAGGAGTTGGTAACAGTTCCCCATGCCGCCACTCCTCCGTTATTGATGCAGCTCGCTGTTGGGGGAAGTTCATTACCACTGCTGCTTGTTGTCTTCTTCCAAAATCCGATACAGGTTCCTCG
>CAMBFP010000035.1 GCA_945865745.1 Rhizobium sp. Q54
GCTTTTATCGATGAATATGATCCGGCAACTGTGTTTAGCTCAATTGACTCTAGAGGTCGTTATGCTTTTGCCAATCAAGCTAATGTCGCACAATGGAATCTTGCACGCTTCGCCGAAACTTTACTGCCATTCTTGTCGCGAGAAGTTGCTGAAAATGAAATTGAAAATTTTCGCGCGATTTACCAAGAAAAATACTTGGCAATGATGCGGAAAAAACTTGGGCTTTTTGGCGCTGAAGAAGGCGACGAAAAACTAATTCAAGACTTGCTAGATTGGATGCAAAAATCTCGCGCCGACTACACCAATACATTCCGAAATTTGAGTTCGTTAAAAGGCGATTGGCAGAAAAATTGGCGCGCAAGATTGGCAAAAAATAATCAATCATTCGATTCGTCGCAGCGTTTAATGGACGAGAATAATCCCGCTATTATTCCTAGAAATCACAAAGTTGAAGAGGCTCTGCAGGCAGCAAATGAAGGAGATCTCAAACTTTTCTACGATTTACTAACCGCTCTAAAAAATCCTTACGAAAGCAGCGCAAATAAAAAATTTTACCAACTTCCGCCGTCTGAATCTGAAAGAGTTACTCAAACTTTTTGCGGAACTTAAAATAATAAAACTCGGCGTAATTGATAAGGTGAAACTCGCAGAAAAAAGTTTTATTCAACCCGCTGCAAAACTTAAAAAAGTTAAGTTAAAACTCTGTTACACGGAAGGTGCTATTGCTTCGCAACAGAGCTGCAAAATTCATCAATTAGCTTTGTATCAAATTTTGTTAATTCAAATTCTGGGTGCCATTGAACCCCAATTAAAAAAGGATAATTTTTAGCCTTATAAGCCTCGATAACGCCGTCATCAGCAGTTGCGGTAATTTCTAATTTTTCAGAAATATCGGATATCGATTGGTGATGAGTTGAGTTCACGCAAAGCTCTTTTTCATTTTCTTTGCTTTCAATTAATGCTTTTGCAAACACTCCTTCTTTTTCCAGAATATTGATTTTGTGAGCACATTTCTTGCCGCTTGAAGAGTGGTTAATATTAGAATCTTTGATTTGCGAAGGTATGTCCTGATAAAGCTTGCCACCAAGTGTTACATTAATCATTTGATAACCGCCGCAGATAGCAAAAATTGATTTTTTGGTTTTGTAGAAATTCTTAAACAACGCAGATTCGAAATCGTTCTTATAGGTTTCGTCGATTTTCACAGTGCTGTTCAAAGGATTCTGCCCGTATAGTTTCGGGTTTATATCATAATAATTTCCGCTGAAAACTATCCCATCAAATGTTTCGACATAGCTTTTGATCATGGTCTGATCGAGTGGAATTGGAACCACCACAACCCCATATTTTTTGCAGGATTTCTGAAAAGAAGAAATGTAATTATCTCTTAGAGCGTAAAACGAAGTTTCGGCAAATTTATTTTCAGCGTTAGAATTTTTTCTGTAATCAATCGTAACGCCCACAATTTTTGCGTAAGAATTCTCAGCCAAAAGAAATAAAATAAGAAATATCAGAAGTTTTTTCATAAAATTGCGCAGTAAATTTTAAATCCAAATTTTAAATCCAAATCAGATAATTCCTAAAAAGATTTTCATAAATTCTTCAGAGATTTTATGTTTTGTTTTAGTTACTTCGCCAGCCAAAATTAATCACCAAAGTAACGATCCAAAAACGCCATCGAGTTTCTTGGGTTGTGGAAAAAATTAATAATCAAAATTTTAAAAAAGGTCGAATTCGACTCCTTATGACAAGAAGTTGGAGCGAATGCCTTTGTTCTGTCTCCTAGTAAATAGATAGAAAAGACGGATGCGATTGGGATTATTTCTAAAGCTGGTAAAACAGGCGGAATATTCTCTCACGAAGATATAGCCTTCGATTTTGCCTCTTGGGTTTCTGCGAAATTCAAACTTTACTTAGTCAAAGAATTCCAGCGTTTAAAAGAAGATGAAAACAACCGCCTAAAGTTGGAATGGAATTTACAGCAATCACTCCATCACACTTGCTACGCAATCGCGCTGTAGTTTTAGAGAAAGCGGATGAGAGAGGAAGGGATGGCGCGCATTCGCGCTTGCAAACGCAAGATTTTTCTAAATTCACTTCGTTCATTAAGAAAAATTAAGCTTATTGTCGAACCGAGGTTTCAAATCTCCGCTCGCATTTCGCCATAAAAAAAGACCTGCCACTTGCGTAGCAGGTCTTTTTTTATGGCGGAGAGGAAGGGATTCGAACCCTTGATACAGTATTACCCGTATACCTTCTTAGCAGGAAGGTGCCTTCAGCCTCTCGGCCACCTCTCCACATATTTTTCAAGAGAGGGGCAAGGTAGGGGCGAGTTGGTTTTCGTCAATGGGAAATCTGGCGCGGGTTTTTTTGTTATCTTGAGGGGCTTTCTTTCTTATTCTGGCGAAGGCGGGAAGTTGGGGATCTAATCATTTAGTTCGAGTGCGCTTTTCTGGATCCCCGCTTTCGCGAGGATGACGGGAAAAAGGATGATGGGTCGAAGAAGATTGTTGAAAAATTACGTGCTAACGAGTGCGTTTTTCTGGGTCGCCGCTTTCGCGAGGATTGCGGAAAAAAAGAATGGTGGGCCAAAGATTTGTTGATAAAATTACGTGCTAAAAAAATCTCCATTGCCAATTATTTCTGGCAAAAATAGAAAACTGCAAAAATCAATATTTAGTAGGTCTTTCTGGTTTATCACACTAGATGTAGTCAAAATCGCATTAAAATCATTTTCTCCAATGTCAAAAAAAACATCAGCAAAAACAGTAAAAACTTTCGCAGAGCAAGCGGCCATTAAGTCTTCCTTGGGCAAAAACTTTGTCGTAAAGGTCGACAATAAGAACGACGACAAGTTGAGTAATTTCGGCAAGGCGGTTTTGAAAGATCGTTACTTAATGCCGGGCGAATCTTACCAAGATTTATTTGCGCGCGTCGCCGCTTATTATGCCGATGACCAAGATCACGCTAATCGTCTTTACCACTACATTTCGAATTTGTGGTTTATGCCGGCAACACCAATTTTGAGTAATGGTGGCACTGATCGCGGCTTGCCGATCTCCTGTTTTTTGAATGAATCTTCCGACTCACTCACCGGCATCGTTGAGTTGTGGAATGAAAATGTGTGGCTCGCTTCAAAGGGAGGCGGCATTGGTAGTTATTGGGGCAATCTCCGTTCGATCGGCGAAATTGTGCGCGGTAATGGCAAAACTTCCGGCATTATTCCATTCATTAAAGTAATGGATTCGCAAACTTTGGCGATTTCGCAAGGCAGCCTCAGGCGTGGCTCGGCAGCTGTTTATTTGCCGATTCATCATCCAGAAATTGAAGAATTTATCGACATTAGAAGGCCTACAGGTGGCGATCCAAATCGTCGCTCACTCAATCTTCACCACGGCGTGTCGATCACTGATGAATTCATGCGCGCAGTTGAAAAAGATGGCGACTTCGAATTGAAAAGTCCGCATAGCGGCAAGGCGATTGAGGTGGTTAAGGCGCGTACTCTTTGGATCAAATTACTCACTGCTCGCGTTGAAACAGGAGAGCCTTATTTGCTTTTCGTTGACGCCGTTAACCGCGCGATTCCAGAGCATCAAAAAAAGCTCGGCCTTCAAGTTAAAACCTCAAATCTTTGCAGTGAGATTACTTTGCCGACCGGCCTTGATCATCTTGGTAAAGACCGCACCGCAGTGTGCTGCCTATCTTCGCTCAATGTAGAATTTTACGACGAGTGGAAAGATAACGACAAAATTCTCGAAGATGTGATGCGCTTCCTCGACAATGTCTTGCAAGATTTTATCGAAAAGGCGCCAGATTTAATGATTAAAGCTAAATATTCGGCAATGCGTGAGCGCTCTGTTGGCTTAGGTGTAATGGGTTTCCATTCTTTCCTTCAAAGCAAAAATGTTCCACTCGAATCTGCGATGAGCAAAGTTTGGAACAAGAAAATTTTTCAATTCATCAAACAAGGAGTTGATCATGCTTCAAAAGTTTTGGCAAAAGAAAGAGGGGCATGTTTGGATGCGGCAGATGCAGGAATAGACGAAAGATTTTCGAATAAATTAGCAATCGCTCCTACTGCTTCGATCTCGATCATTGCCAATAATTCTTCGCCTGGAATTGAGCCATTTGCAGCAAATTCTTTCACGCAAAAAACTCTCACCGGCTCATTCAATGTGCGAAATAAAAACCTCGTCAGATTGCTCGAAACGAAAGGAAAAAATTCGGAAGATATTTGGTCGTCAATCACGATTAACGAAGGCTCGGTGCAGCATTTAGATTTTCTGGACGAGCACGAAAAATTAGTGTTCAAAACTGCGCAAGAAATGGATCAGCGCTGGGTTATTGATCTTTCTGCCGATCGTCAAGAATACATTTGCCAAGCGCAAAGTTTGAATGTTTTTTTGCCAGGAAATGTGTCAAAAAAAGTTTTACACGAAATCCATTTTCGCGCTTGGCAGAAGGGTTTGAAGAGTTTGTATTACTGTCGCTCAACTTCGGTTCAGCGTGCAGACAAAGTTTCAAATAAGGGTGAAAAACACGAGCTAGACGTTTCGGTTCAGAATAATGGCGACGGAAAAAAAGAGTATGACGAGTGCTTGTCTTGCCAGTAAATAATTGACGCTGATTGATTTTTTTTCTGGTTGATCGTGAAGTTGAAATCAAAAAAATCTGGATAGTTTTCCTTGGTTTCAACTCAGATCAGCCAGCAAAAAATGGCAAAAATTAACCCAATCAAATAATGCCAAAATCAAATTTCTTCACCAGACATCTTCGCGACATTAACGAATCCTACTTTGTGCACATGTTCCACGCGCTTGGTTTTGCACGTGATTCATTAATTGCTTTTTGTTGTTTTTTCATTCACTCAATTCTGCCATTTATTTTTCTTAATGCCGGCAGCTCAATAACCAGAAGGCTTCTTGATAGAATTAATTTCAGAACAAAATTATTCAACCTCTCGATCGCCAACGAAAAACACGTGGCGATTGTTGGATTCGGGCTTGGTGGGCTAGTTACATTTTTTAATTTAATAAAAAACCACCAAGAAAATTCAGGAAAATTAGTTGTTAGAATTTTTGAAAAATCGCCACTGTTTTTAAAGGGAAACGCTTACTCAACCAAGAATCCAAATCATCTTCTCAACGTGGTTGCAAATCGCATGGGAGTGGTGGAAGAAGACCAGGGGCATTTCTTCAAATGGCTTTGCGTGAAAGGTTACAATTACCAAGAAAATGATTTTGTTCCGCGACAAATTTTCGGAATTTATCTCGAAGATCTTTTGCAAACTGCACTGAGAATCGCCGAGAAAAAAAACATCTCTTACGAATTCCGCATCAAAGAAATTTCCGAAATTACGGATAAAAAAAATTATTTTTGGATCGACGGCGACCTCCACCATTCATGCGTTCTTGCCATTGGTCCGCAATTAAAAGATTCAAAAAAAAGCTTCTGGCGCATTGATCTAGAAAGTTATTTGGCTGACGAAGAAATTCACATTTTAGGCTGCGGATTAACCGCAATCGACGCAGTAATTTCTTTGCGTGACCTTAAATATTCTGGAAAAATTTTCTTACATTCGCGTCGCGGAATTTTGTCGCAACCGCACAAACTTTTTTCCAATCAAGAAAAAGTAGAATCGCCGCTAAACCCTGAGGATTCTGATTTGCCGCTCTCACAAATTTTTAGAAAATTTATTAATGCCTGTAAAAAATCTTCTGACTGGCGCCTCGCTTTTGACGCCTTTCGTCCGCGTACACAAAAATTTTGGATGGTGCTAGATCTGGAAAAGAAAAAGCGTTTTATGCGTCACTGTTTTCGTTTGTGGAATGTGCATCGTCACCGCTGTCCTGAGTCGCAATTTAAGGTGATTGAAGGCATGATGAAGTCAGGACAGCTAAGCATTCAAAAGGGCAGAGTAAGTAAAGAAAAAATGATTGATTGCACCGGCTTTGATTACGGATTTGAGTCGGATTTAATCAGCAATTTGCTAAAAAATAATTTAGTAAAATTCGACGATTTACGCGCCGGATTGCTTCCTCAGCGCGAAAATATTTTCTTCACCGCGGGATTAAATTTCGGTAGCTTGTTCGAGATTACCGCCGCGCCAGATATTGCTCCGCATGCTAAAAAAATTGCGGATAAGATTAATAAAATGGATCCGTATTAGTTTTTAAAATAATATTTTGCCAAGACCGGGTTTTAAATTTTTATCTTCGCGATTCACTCGGGAGTGAATCGAATATTATTGCTGGAGAAGCCTATTATCTCCCAATCATTCTTATCGGCGTGATAAATTTTTGGACTCTGTTTGGAAGCAAAAAACTTATTTAAAGTTGCGAATATTTTCGATGAATCTTCTGCAGATTTACTGCGTAAAAAAATTCGGGGATTTGACAGTGAGTAAGAAGTGATTTCTAGAGCGCCATCGGTAATTTTATAATCTACAGAATTAATTTTTGCGAAGATGACGTAGCCACTTTCCGAGTTAGTTTGAACTGGGTTGAGTAAGAATATTTGCCGATTCTTAGAAAAAGTTTTCTTGCCAGAAGATTTAATATTATTTGGTAGCGAATTTGCATCGCGAGACTTAATTGCTGCGGTGTTGGCAATTAACCTAGAGTGTTGAGCAACAAAAGACGGGGTGAGTAAGCCTACATTTCCAATAATTAAGGGGGGCTGGTCTGCTTCTCTAAGGGCCGCAGAAAAAATAATGCTTTTTGGAACTTTTCCACCAATACCGTAAGTGTTCTTGGTGGAGTAGGATATTTCTGAGAGCAGCCCATTTCTTAACGCCTCTGCCGCCAGTAATTTTATATCTTTCTCATTAAGCTTGTTGAGGTCCAAGATCATGCTGTAATTAAACTCAATGGAAGCGTATAAAGTAAGGCTTGCCAAGGTGGAGATTAAGATGGTCATTCTGCGCCGATATACTGCGCTTATGCTGCATGCTAACCTCTTGTTGCACCAAACTAGAAATAAAATCGAAAGACCGAAATATTGCAGGTAAAGCGGCAAATAACCGTATTGCGGCAAATAGCCGTATGGCACAATAGATAACCAAAACTGATATTTCCCAATAAAACTAATGACTAGAGCCGGGATGAAGAGGCAGCAGCAAGCTATTATTACTAATTTTTTAACGCTTCGTCGGTCAATTTCTAGACGGATAAGCAATCGATAAAAGCAAAATAAAGAGATTGGTAATATTGCTAAGAAGATGTTTTGGTTATTGGATTTAGTTAATTTTCCAGCGTCAAATATCAGGTCGCTAAATAAGAAATGATAAAGCGAATTAAGCGGTAAGGTTGCTAAGAGCTGTTTAATAAAAGTTGAGGGCATTTTTCTTAATTCGCCGAGCATTACTCCGTCATAAGAAACTGTAGGGTTGATGCAATATCTTAAAGCTAGGGTGGCGATTGAATAAGTGGCGGTTATTGCAAGGTAACCAGAAATGTTAATTAGAAAATCTTTCAGGGATTTTTTCTGGATCCATTCGAGACATAAAATTGCAAAAAATACGGCAATTGCAATTTCGTAAGTTAACAAAGCGCATAAATATAGAGCTAAGCTCAAGGCGTAGAATGTCTTATTGTTAGATTCGCGCGCTTTGATATAAAAACACAAAGATAGCCCAGAAAAAATGGCTAAAATTTGCAGGAGGATGCTAAAGCTAGTAAGTGAATCGCAGAATGTCTGAACTGACCAAAATATGGGGATTAGAAATAAAAATAATAAACCGATTTCTGATTTTTTGGTGATCAGTTTTATCAGCCAGGCAAAAGAAGCGACGCTTAGAAAAATAAAAACCATGCGGCAAAGTTGATATTCAAAAGGATCGGTGAAAATGTAATGTGGGTAGACAGCGAGAGTAGATAGGGGATAAATTCTTCCTGAACTAGTGATCGAGCCAATAATCGCTGCGAAGATGTATTCAGATAGATTTTTATCCTCGAGTCTGAGTGTCCCCGAAATCAGAGAGTTGTAAGCGTCGTCGTAAAAAAATCCGGCTTGCGTCAGCGGATAGAAAACTAGCAAGTAAAATGGAATCAGCATCAGAGATGCTAGAATCAGCCAGTAATTGGTATTACCCTTGGATAAATTTGCTGTAAGCATCACTCAAAATTGTTGCGATTTTTCTATTTTTTTCACCGCCAATTTCTTTTTCGTCAATTTTTGATGCGGGGCGTAGGATCAGGCTAGAGCTGGTTAAAAACACTTCGCTCGCATTGTACATTTCTTCGACAGAGAAGTTTCTTTCTTCAACTTCAATCCCTTTTTCTTGCGCAATTTTAATGAAGCGATTGCGCGTTATGCCCTGTAAAATCAGGCTATCAGGCGCTCTGGTGATCAATGTTCCTTTTGCATCAACAATAAAAATATTGGCGAAAGTTCCTTCGGTAACAACTCCGTCGCGCACAAAAATTGCGTCATCAAAGCCAGAATCTTTCGCTTTTTGATTAATGAAACTCGAAGCAAAAAGTGCGACGGATTTAATGTCGCAGCGTTTCCAGCGAATGTCCTCGTGAGTCATGAAGGTGTAGCCTTGCACGAATTCTTCAGAAGCAACTTTTTTACGTGGAGAGACAGTCGCAGAAATTGTTGGACGCAAATCTTTTGGCATCCAAGGAACTCGATTTGTTGCGCCACGCGTGACCTGCATGTAACAAGTTCCGGCGTCTAAATTATTTTTTGCGAAGAGTTCAAATTGAATTTTTTGAAATTCTTCTGCAGTGAAATTATGTTCAATTTTCATCTCGCGTAGTGAGCGAAAAAAGCGTTCGATATGTGCGTTGCCGTCGATCAATTTTCCATTTTCGAAAAGCGTAACTTCGTAAGCACCGTCGGCGAATTGAAAGCCACGATCTTCAATGTGCACGAGACAATTTTCATGCGGAAGGAATTGGCCGTTGAGGTAAGAGATGCGAGACATATTGATACAAAAATTAAAGCGTCATTGCCGAGCTTAACTGGCAATGACGAGAAAAAAGGTGGTGGTTATTTTTTAAGAATTGATCTCCCGGCATATTTTGCGCGGCTGCCGAGATGCTCTTCAATGCGAATTAATTCATTGTATTTTGCGGTGCGGTCAGAGCGGCAAAGTGAGCCAGTCTTGATTTGGCCGGCATTTGTGGCGACGGCAATGTGAGCGATTGTGGTGTCTTCAGTTTCGCCGGAGCGGTGGGAAATGATGTTGTTATAACCAGCGGATTTCGCCAAATTAATTGCAGCAAGAGTTTCGGTTAGAGTACCGATTTGATTGACCTTAACCAACATTGCATTGGCCATTTTTTCGTCGATTCCTTTCTGCAAAATTTTTGGATTCGTTACAAAAAGATCGTCGCCAACGAGTTGAATTTTTTTGCCTAATTTTTCTGTGATGCTCTTCCAGCCAGCAAAATCATGCTCTGCACAGGCATCTTCGATTGAGAAGATGGGATAATTATTTACCAATTCTTCGTAGTAAGAAATTAATTCTTCTGAAGTGAGTGTGCGATTTTCGCCGGCTAAATTATATTTTTCATCGCGGTAAAATTCTGAAGAAGCAGAATCGAGCGCAAGAACA
>CAMBFP010000036.1 GCA_945865745.1 Rhizobium sp. Q54
TTTCGCTACCTTAGGACCGTCATAGTTACGGCCGCCGTTTACTGGGGCTTCGATCAGGAGCTTGCACCCCATCACTTGACCTTCCAGCACCGGGCAGGCGTCAGACCCTATACTTCATCTTAATGATTTAGCAGAGCCCTGTGTTTTTGGTAAACAGTCGCTACCCCCATTTCTGTGCCACCCATCGCAGCTTGCGCCACGGTGGGCCATCCTTTTCCCGAAGTTACGGATGCATTTTGCCTAGTTCCTTCAGTGTAGTTCTCTCAAGCGCCTTAGTATTCTCAACCCATCTACCTGTGTCGGTTTTGGTACAGTCTTATCGTGGGGCTATTTCCTGGAAGCAACTTCGACGCATCCTCAATCCAATAAGAAGATACGCAAAAGAACGCTCCGTCACTCTCCACTCGGTTCAGGAATATTAACCTGATTTCCATCGACTACGCCTTTCGGCCTCGCCTTAGGTACTGACTAACCCTGCTCAGATTAACTTTAAGCAGGAAACCTTAGATTTTCGGCGAAAATGTTTCTCACATTTTTTATCGTTACTCATGTCGGCATTCTCACTTGTGATATCTCCAGCAAACCTAACGATTCACCTTCACAGACTTACACAACGCTCCGCTACCACTGCTAGGCACAATGCCTAGCAATCCATGTCTTCGGTATATCACTTTAGCCCCGTTACATTTTCGGCGCCAGAAGGCTTATTTAGACCAGTGAGCTATTACGCTTTCTTTAAAGGATGGCTGCTTCTAAGCCAACCTCCTGGTTGTTTTGGCCCTCTGACTTCCTTTCCCACTTAGTGATAATTTAGGGACCTTAGACGATGGTCTGGGCTGTTTCCCTTTCGACGACGGACCTTAGCACCCGCCGTCTGCCTGCCAGACTGTACTTGTTGGTATTTGGAGTTTGTTAAGGTTTGGTAAGTCTTTTGGACCCCCTAGCCTTGACAGTGCTCTACCCCCAACAGTAATATCTAACGCTCTACCTAAATAGATTTCGCGGAGAACCAGCTATATCTAGATTTGTTTAGTCTTTCACCCCTAATCACAGCTCATCTCGTAATTTTGCAACATTAATGAGTTCGGTCCTCCAGTAAGTGTTACCTCACCTTCAACCTGGCCATGACTAGCTCATCTAGTTTCGGGTCTAATTCGCTGTACTCAGACGCCCTGTTAGGACTCGCTTTCGCTACGCCTACATCTTACGACTTAAGCTTGCACAACAAAATTAACTCGCCGACCCATTATACAAAAGGTACGCTATCACTCCCTAATGGAGCTCTAACTGCTTGTAGGCATTCGATTTCAGTGTCTATTTCACTCCCCTTATCGGGGTTCTTTTCACCTTTCCCTCACGGTACTAGTTCACTATCGGTCATAGAAGAGTACTTAGGCTTGGATGAACTGGTCCACCCATGTTCAGACAGGATTTCACGTGTCCCGCCCTACTCGAGCCTGGCTTCTTACATCTATTTATACGGGACTATCACCCTCTATGGTCAACCTTTCCAGGTTATTCTAATTTGTAAAAAACCAGGACTGGCCTGGTCCGCGTTCGCTCGTCACTACTAACGGAGTCTCTGGTGATGTCCTTTCCTCCGGCTACTTAGATATTTCAGTTCACCGGGTATGTCTTCCCTAACCTATGAATTCAGTTAGGGATGCTCTCTAAAAGAGAGCGGGTTACCCCATTCGGAAATCCTCGGATCAAAGCTTATTGGCAGCTACCCGAGGCTTATCGCAGCCTGTTACGTCCTTCATCGCCTTTCTATGCCAAGGCATCCATCAAATGCCCTTATTTTGCTTATTTCTAAATCTATGTGCAGAACAAATCTGCACGCTTGCTCGAGGATTTGAATCCCCCATTGTACTTACTCGCTTTCGCTTGCAAAAATACAACCCTCTCCAAATAGGAGAAGAGCCACACATGAATTGAAAATACAATTAAGGTTTTTTTCTTGAGATAAACTTTTTCAGTTTATGAATTCGCTAAATTAGTACGAGCATTTCTGCTCCACTAACTTGCAGTATTCTTTAGTTATCAATTATTCACGATTGTTAAACAGCTAATCTTTCAATCAAAACTTTGAGAATAGAATATCCTTCGCTCGAAAAACTTTTAAGCCATTCGAGAGATTTATTTATTCTACTCTAAGAGTGATTTTTTGGCTCTATAAAGAACCTGTAAAAGACCTTATCTATCTTCGCCTAAAGGTAAACTTTCGTAAACTCTTTAGCCTCAATTACTTCCTTTAAAAATTAGAAGGGCGGACATAATTCTTGCCGATTTTTATTTGTCAACACGTAGTTAACAAAAAAAACTAACAACCGAAGAAGGTGCTCTACTCCTCGGCAGAAACCTCCGCTTTTTTTCTAACTCTCTTAGGTTTGGTATTTTTTTGCTCTTCATCAGAAGAAGAATCAGAAATTGATTCTTGCGTTGCTGATTCTTGCTCAGATTTATTCTTTTTTCCACCGCGTAAAAGCGCTTCGATTTCTGATTCGCTACGAGTTACAATCGCACGAACATCGAAAGAAACATCGGAGTGGGGATTTAATTTTACTTCGTAAACACCAATTTCTTTGATTGGTTTTTTTAAGAAAACATCAGCGCGAGAAACTAGTTTTTCTCCAAGCATTTCGTTAATTTTTGCTGCAATTACAGATGAATTTACCGAGCCATACAATCTACCGTCATCAGAAGCATTTTCGATAATAATCAAATCTTTTCCAGCGATTTTTGCTTTAACTTTAGAGGCGGAGTCGAGGTTGTTTATGTGAGCTTGCTCAAACTCGGCTTTCTTTGCCTCGAATACTTTGTAATTAGCTGCGGTAAAGCAAATCGCCTTCTTGCTTGGGATTAGGAAATTTTTTGCATAACCGTTGGCCACCTCAACGATGTCGCCAATTTTACCAAGCTTAGAAACGGCAGAAATTAAAATAATTTTCATCGGGATTTAGATCTGAAATGTTTAGTCTTTCTTAATAGGAGAGATAAGCGCCAAAAAACGCGCCCTCTTGATTGCGTTAGCCAAGGCTCTTTGTTTTTTTGGTGTAACGTTGGTAATTCTACTTGGCAAAATTTTACCACGCTCAGACAAAAATTTATTGAGTAATTTCAAATTTTTGTAAGTGATTTCTGTAAGTGGAATACTGCGCAGTGGGCAAGATTTTTTTCTTCTAATGAAGACACTTTGGTTAACCAAAGAAACTTTGATAAAACCCTCTTCCCCAACCTTTGGAGCCGCGTTATTTGCAGCCGACTTGTTGTTAGATTTGTTGGTAGATTTATTTTGATAACTTCTAGACATTGAAACTCCTAAATATCGAATTGAACTTGCTCAATCGCCAAATCAATTTTGCTTGGCTCTTTCTTAATATAAACCTTGCCAGCCTTGTGATCTCTAGCATTTTTGGCGATACATAATGGTGTTTCACCTTGGTGTTCCTCAACGCTAAAAGTAACGCTGCGAATAATATCTTCATTAAAACCCATAACACGATTGAGTTCAGCAACTGCCGCATATTCAGAATCGAGACTTAGAAAAACATAGTGTCCACGTGTGTTTTTCTTAACTTTGTAGGCAAGATTTCTTGCGCCCCAATACTCTCTAAAAACAACCTTACCGCCGCCGTTAGTAACGATCTTGGCTAGATTATCGGTAAGTGTATCAATGTCTTCTGCAGCTAGATCTTGCCGTGCAATAAAAACGGTCTCGTAAAGAGGCATAATATTTGAGTAAATTTAAGTTTGAATAATAGGACAGCTCAAAGGGGCGCGCACCCTATTTAGGGGTTTTTTAATTGCAACCTCCCGCTTAAATGAGCTTTTCGATGATTGAATTAGTAAGCAATCTCGCTTCATCAACAATTTTAACGCGATCAGACATAACCTCGATCAAGCCTTGATTAATAAGGTTCTGCAATTTCTTTGGATCAAAAAATTCGCAATTCATTCCGTCGCGCAAACGCAACCCCATTAAAATTAATTCCTCACGCAATTCTTCTGCCGAAATTTTTTCTAACTTTTGAATTCCTACGCCAGATTCCTCAACTTTCTTTAACCAAGCCAAGGGTTCGTGAAGCATCATAATTGCCGATCTTTTTTCTTCACCAGCGAGAAAAATTCTCGAATGCGCACCAGCTCCAATTCCCAAATAATCACCACCTTGCCAGTAAACTAGGTTGTGAAGACATTCGAAATTTTTACGTGAGTAGTTAGAAATTTCGTAAAGCTCTAAGCCAGCCTCAGACGTGATTTTATTCGTCATTTCATAAAATTCTGCTGATAAGTTTTCTTCCGGCATTTTGAATTTTTTCTGCTGAAATTCTGTAAAAAATTTTGTGCCTTTTTCGATCGTTAATTGATAAAGCGAGAGATGTTTTGTGCCAAAATCAATCGCCCTTCTAAGTTCATCAGCCCACTGATCTAGATTCTGCTTTGGCCTTGCATAAATCAGATCGAAGGAAAAATTCTTAAAAACTTTTGCGGCAATTTCGATTGTTTGCATCGCCTCTTTCGCCGAATGTTCTCGTCCTAAAAATTTAAGATCCTCGTCATTTAAAGCCTGAATTCCGAGCGATAAACGATTAACGCCAATATCATGCAAAGCCTTGAATTTAGAAGCTTCTGACGATGTTGGATTTGCCTCTAAACTAATCTCACAATTTTCTGCAACATCCCACAATTCAGCAATTTTTTTCAAAATTCCCTCAACCAAAAATACCGGCATTAACGAAGGAGTTCCTCCGCCAAAAAAAATTGTTTTCACCTTTCTGGCACCAATTTTTTTTGCGAAAAACTCTAATTCCTTTTCGTAAGCGCGCAAAAAACGCGCATGATCAACGCCTTCCCGCACGTGCGAATTAAAATCGCAGTAAGGACATTTCGATTTGCAAAAAGGATAATGTATGTAAACAGAAAGATGATTTTTCACAAAATTTAATCTCCTTCAAATGCTTCAAATCGCAATCGTCGTCTTCCGTGAAATTCTTGAGATCTCGCTAATCCTAGGAATTCTAACCGCCGCCACTAAAGAAATTCCTGGCCGCACGAAATGGATCTTAAGCGGCCTAACTCTTGGCATCGCCGCCTCTCTTCTTCTTGCATTTTTCACTGACAAAATTTCTGAAAGCCTGGACGGAATGGGTCAAGAATTTTTCAACGGACTCATTTTAATTTCCGCCTCTGTCATGATCGGCTGGACTGTTCTCTGGATGCAAAAGCACGCCAGATCTATCTCCGGAGAATTAAAGCGTTTGAGCAACTCCGTCCGCGAAGGCAAAAAACCGCTCTATATTTTACTCGTTGTCGTCTTCTTGTCTGTGCTTCGTGAAAGCGCCGAAGTCGTGCTCTTTACCTACAGCTACTACATCTCCGGCACCGAAGTTTCAGGAATTATTTCCGGATTAATTGCCGGATTAATCCTTGGCTCCGCAGTAGGATTTGCTCTCTATCTCGGCATTCTTAAGGCTTTCGGAAAATATTTTTTCATTGTCACAACTTGGCTTTTGATTTTCTTGTCAGCAGGAATTGCTTCACAAGGAATTGGTTTTTGGATCAACGCCCAAATCACGCCAGCTCTTGGAGAATTCGATTTCTCGATGATTCTGTCGCAAGAAAGTTTCATCGGAAAATTTTTACACATATTTTTTGGCTATATTGATCAACCAGCAGGCGCGCAACTTCTTGCTTACTTCGTTACTCTTGCCGCTTTAATTATCGGTCTCAAAATCGCGAAGAAGTTATAACTCACACAAATAACCAAAATACCCAAACCACAACAAACCCATGTTTCACCACGTGGCCTTTCTGGCATTTTGCTTGCTTGTTACCCGACAAGCTCAAGCGATCACTTTAACTTCCAGTCAAAGTGATTACACAACAACATCCGATATCACGACCACCGCTGCAAATACCAGCGGCGCAGGAATTAACAGCACCCAAGCCGGAACAAGTTCGAGTCCAAGAAAAATCAAGAATACTTACAGAATAACCACCCAAGGCTCTAGCGCTTACGGCATAAGAACTACAGGAAACTACAATCAAATCAGCAACGCATCAGGCGCAACAATCACAACCGCGAACAGTTCAGCACGCGGCATCAGCATTAGTGGAGATTTTTCTTCGGCGAATAATGCAGGCACAATCATCACTTCTGGCTCTAGTGCTTACGGCATTTACGTCAGTGCTGGAACAAACTCTGCAGCAAGCTTAAGCAATTACAGCAGCGTCACAAATTCTGGCACAATAAATGCTGCCGATGCCCACGGAATCTACACCAATGACAGCTACACTCACATCATTAATTCCGGCGCAATTAGCGGCGGCAATGACAGCACAGATTACGGAATTCGAATCGACGGCGCTAATTCCACCCTCGATAATTCTGGCACGATAAGCGCCACAAAATACGCAATCTATAATGAGGGCGATGGCACAATAATTAATAATTCTGGCACGCTAATTGGCGGCATAAGAATCGGTAATGGCGCGCTAAATATTTCCGGCGGCACAATTAGTGGAATCGTCGAAGGCTCTGATGTCGGCACCGTTAACATTACCAACAACTTCACTCAGTCAGCAAATTTCTCGAATCTAAACGCGCTCAATATTTCTTCCGGCACACTCACTGCAAATAACGAACTAGAAGCAGAAACTATTTCGATCGCCAGCGGCGCAACTTTAACGCTAAACTCTAATTCTTCTCTAAGTGGCGAGCTCAGTGGTTCCGGCACTTTAAACATTTCTTTCGGCGCAAAATTTTCTCCAGAAAACAATGTTTCTGTTGGTAATATTTCCGCCAGCGGAACTCTGGATTTAAGTGCTGTAAATAATTTAACTCTCGCGGGAAACCTAGCTGGTAAAGGCTCAGGAATAATTAACCTCGGAACTAACGACCAAATAATTTCCGGAAATTTCTCCCTAGTCTCCGGCGACACTTTGCAAATCGCCGGGGATAAAAATGGATTTGGCAGCCTTGCTGTAATTGGCGAGGCAAGCATCGACGCCAATTCAAAACTGATAATTTCTTCAGCGAATAAATATTTAAGCAGTGGTCAGCAAATAATCCTGGTCAGTGGCGGCAGCAATTCGTCGCTACAAAAAATCTCCGACATCAAAGTTAATAATTGCAACGCGAGCAGTTGTGGCCTTCTCAAACTAAGCACCGAGGTCAGCGGCAATAATTTAATACTTAACATTGATCATCTCCAAGCCAACGAAATTAACGTCAACAACAACGCCAAAAAAATTTACGAAAATCTAAGCGCGATTAGCAGCAGCGGCAAGATGCAAGAATTTCTGAGCTACCTCGACAGCAAAAATTTCAGCGACAGCGAACTCGAACAAACCCTTACCCAGCTTGCACCGCAATCAAGTCGTGGCAAGGCAATCGGCAATATTAATGTTGTTAATAGCTCACTTAAAACTGGCGAAATGCGTCTCGACAAAATTCGCGCCGGCACTGACAAATTAACGGCGCAAGGCACAAATTTTGCGCAAATTTTTTCTACAAATCAGCCCCTAGATTCATTCAATTTACAGCAGCAAGGTGGGTCACTTAAGAATGGATTTTGGGTGCAACCATTTGGGGCTTCAGCCACACAAAACAAGACCTCAGAAGATGTTGGCTACAAAGCAGTTTTAAGCGGAATTTCCATAGGATTAGATCGCGAATTCTCATCACAAAATACGTCTGGTCTGGCATTAAGCATTGCGCGCAGTGAAACAAAATCTCTCGATTCTCTAAAAAAAACTTCCGCCAACACTTACCAACTCAACTTTTACAACAGTCAAAATTTTAAGAAATTTTTCTTCGATTCTTTGGGCGGCATTGCTTTTAGCCAACATTCTTCAAGCCGCGCCATTCCTGCAGTTTCCTCCACCGCTTCAGCAAATTATACCAGCTCAAGTTACGTCGCAAAATTAAGAGCAGGAATAACAAAAAAAATAAATCGCGAGCTCAATTTTATTCCCGAAATTTCTACCAGCTTTCTCCACAGCAACACTGGCATCTACCACGAAAAAGGCGCGGACTCACTTAATTTGAATGTAAATAGTTCAGCCTCAAATGTATTTGAAGGCAGAGTTGGCGCTGGCTTAAGTTGGTCAGAAAAAATTCACGAACGCAGCGAATTCAAAAAGTTCATTACTATTTTAAAAACATCTTACGGCTACAACTTCATCAATAACACCTCCGACACCGTCAGTAATTTTTCTGGGCAGAACTCAAGTTTTAATTCTCGAGTATCTGCAATTGATCCAGGTAGTTTAAGGCTCGGATTCGAAATAAACGGTTATCATATCGACGATATTATTTTCAGCGTCGACTATCAATTTGAACATCGAACTACCTATCAATCACATTTTGCTGCATTCAAAGTTCATCAAGAATTCTGAGAAGCTTCTCAGAGGTTGACATTTTGATCACGCACAAAATAACTTCCGCCCGCTTTTCAAAGCACTCCCCAATACAATAAAAGAGGCCTAAATGCTTAAGAAAATTCTAACTTTGAGCGCAATTTTTTTACTTACCTCCTGCCACGCTAAAAACGATTCAGTTGTAACTGAAAATGAAACTGCCGTTAAAGATGGCGCGATGGAAAACGATCCAAGCCTTTATCAAACTCTCGACGAGCAACAAGTTGAAGTTCTAGATCAGCAAACCGAAGCACAACAAGTTGAAGTGCAAGATCGCGTTTTCTTCGAATATAATTCTTCTGACGTTGACGACCAATCAAAAAAAATTCTTGATGTGCAAATCGCCTGGCTGAAGAGCGATCCAACAATCAAAATAACCATTGAGGGTCATTGCGACGAGCGCGGAACTCGCGAATATAACATTGCTCTTGGCGAAAAAAGAGCGAACTCAGTAAAAAAATACCTGGTCGCAAATGGTGTTGAAGCCGCTCGTGTCAAAACTGTTTCTTACGGCAAAGAGCGTCCGGCATTCTTTGGCGCAACTGAATCGATCTTCAATAAAAATAGAAGAGCGGTTACCGCGGTTAACTAATGCCCGAAGAACTTAGAAGAGAAGAGGCGGAATCGGTCATCACATATCGCCGCGCTATTCGTACGGAATTAAATGAGTTAGAAGCGGCGGCAAAAATATCACACAGCGACAAGTTTGAATTGAAGAATGGCGCTGCTTCAAATGCTGCAGATCTACTTTCTAAAATCTCTTCGCTGGTTCCTGTTTTTGGCCAGCCTGCTTCAGCCGCCTTTTCTTTAGCTGGCTTTGGAGCTAAGCAGCTTGAAAACATTAACGAAAAAGCGGCAGCAGAAAAAATCTTGGCGTTGAGTTGTGCAGATTCAACAGAATGGAACTCTATAACCAAACAACTTTCCAGAGAGCTTGGCACTCACAGAACTGAAAAACTCAGAAATTTAGACACAGAAGATGCAAAAAAATTAGCAAAGGCAGATTTAGCGAAAATCGTTGCTAAAATTTTGACCGGAGATTTACCAAATATTGAACACAGGCAAAATCTTCTTGAAGCACTAGAAACGGTAGCCATTGCTCCAAACGC
>CAMBFP010000037.1 GCA_945865745.1 Rhizobium sp. Q54
CTCTTTGAGAACTTACATTTCAACATCTTTCCTCGCGACCGCGTTTGTTTAATCGGCAAAAATGGTGTCGGCAAAACCACTTTAATGAATGTTATTGCCGGAGAATTTGATCTAGATTGTGGTGATCGCTTCCTTACGCCTGGTGCTGTTTGCGGCTATTTAACCCAAAGCGAAAAATTGCCAAAAAATTTGACGGTTGGAGAATTTATTCTTTCTGGAGTAAAAATTGACGAGCACAAACTCTACTTGATCGACATCGTCTGCGACAATCTCCAGATCGACAAAGACTCATTGACTCAAAATCTTTCCGGCGGACAAAAACGCCGCGCTAATCTCGCTCGTGCTTTAGTTTTAGAGCCCGATGTTTTGCTGCTAGACGAGCCAACAAATCACTTAGATTTAGAAGTTATCGAATGGCTAGAAGGATATTTGCAAAGCTTTCGCGGCGCACTAATCGTGATCTCGCACGATCGTAAATTTTTGGAACGCGTTTCAAATAAAGTTTTTTGGCTGCGCGCTGGGTTACTAAAAGTTAACAATAACGGCTACAAAAATTTTGATGAATGGTCGCGCGGAATCGTCGAACATGAACAGAGAGAACTCAATAATCTGCAAAAAAAAGTCGCGCTTGAAAGTGGCTGGTTGCAAACAGGAGTTACCGGAAGACGCAAAAGAAATATTGGGCGTCTGCATTATTTGCTGGAATTACGAGCCAAGCTCGAAGCAACGCGGAAGCTGGTTAGCGCCAATAAAAATCAGATCAAAATCATTTCCCAAAAACTTGAAGAAGATGCGCCGCAAGTAATTTTAGCGCTAAATAATGTGAGTAAAAATTTTGGTGAAAAAAAATTAATTGAAAAACTTTCACTGAAAATTTTGCGTGGCGAGCGCATTGGAATTATCGGTAAAAATGGTACGGGAAAATCGACTTTTCTGAAGATGATTATTGGCGAAGAAAAACCAGATTCTGGAACGGTTAAACCAGCGAAAGACATCGATATTTCCTACTTCGATCAGTCGCGCAGCGCGATAAAACCCACTTCATCTATTCAAGAAATTCTCTGCGATTCTGGTGGCGATTACGTCAAACTTGCCCACGGAAAAACTGCACATATTTGCGGCTATTTAAAAAATTTTCTCTTCGATCCTAATGATCGTGAAGCCTTGGCTGGCACGCTTTCTGGTGGCCAACAAAATCGCCTGTTACTTGCAAAAACTTTAGCTAATCCAGGAAATTTTATGATCCTAGATGAGCCCACAAATGATCTCGACATGGACACTCTAGACATGCTCATAGATTATTTAGATCGATATCAAGGCACGCTAATCGTGGTTTCGCACGATCGTGATTTCTTGGACAATGTCGCAACTTCGATTCTTGCTTTCGAAGGAGATGGTGTGGTTACAAGTCACATTGGTGGATATTCGGATTATATTTCCTCGCAGAAACAACCACCATCTTTAACAACTACAGGTGATCGAATATTTCAAGAATCTGATTCGTGGAGCTCTCAAAGCTCGATGCAATCAAGGGAAGAAGGATCTTCAACTAAAAAGAAACTGACCTACAAATACAAACACGAACTCGAAAAACTTCCGGCAAAAATTGAGAAGCTGGGAATAAAAATTTATGAACTTAGTGAAGAACTTAGCGCAACTGAAGATCGCAATTCTGCTAATCTCGCTCACATCGCGATGGAAATTGCCAAGAATCAAAAAGAGCTCGACGCCGCAGAATCTCGTTGGCTAGAGCTTGAGGAAATGAGTTCGGAGTAAATACACTTGCTTCATGCCAAGCTTGTTGAAGCATGATTTAACTAAATACCCAAAACCTTCAACAGGCTCGGAGCGACAATTAAAATTACTAAACATGACCAACTTTCTACATAAAAATGATCTACCTTCTGACCTTAATTTTAATGGTTCTGTTGCTATTGATTCCGAAACGATGGGCTTAAATATTTTGCGTGATCGCTTGTGTCTTGTGCAAATTTCTGACGGAAATGGCGATGCGCATTTGGTGCAATTCGAACTTGGAAAATATAATGCGCCAAATCTGGTTAAGCTTTTATCAGACGAAAAAATTCAGAAGATTTTTCACTTTGCCCGCTTTGATTTAGCTGCTTTGCAGTTCTATCTAAAGGTTGAAGTAAAAAATATTTACTGCACCAAAATCGCTTCACGCTTAATCCGCACTTACACCGATTCGCACGGCTTAAAATCTTTGTGCGAAGAATTGCTCGGGGTTGAAATTTCGAAGAAACAGCAAAGTTCTGACTGGGGAAATTTTGAGATCAGCAACAAACAAAAAGATTACGCCGCATCTGACGTTTTACATCTTCACCGTCTCAAGCTAAGACTTGATGAAATGCTGAAGCGCGAAGGCAGAATGGATATTTTTAATGCTTGTTTGGAATTCCTACCAACCCGCGTCAAACTTGATCTAAACGGCTTTAGCAATCTTGATATTTTTGCGCACTAGAATCAGCCGCAACAGCTGAACTCTTTTTGCTTAATTAGAAAATAAAATTTCGTAATCTGCGCAAACTTTATACATGAGCTTAATCGCAAAATATAAAATCGCGCTAGAGGCGCAAAGCTTCACGACCCAAAGGTAAGAAAGAATAAATTTATTTACGTAAGAAACGAAATAAGCTGCAGAGAGAAATACTATCGATTCAATCACCATAAAACTAAAGAGGTAGAAAGGCATTAAGCCGAAGCCGCCGCCTTGATCGACAGCGATCCCCGCTAAAATGCTGCCGTAGAAAATTGCAATCTCAGGGTTGAGTAAAGTGATAATTAAACTCTCTAAAAAAAACTTACTATTTTTATGCATTTCACTTTCTTTCTTCTCGATTTTTAACTTGAGAATCAGGTAAATGATGTAGAGCAAATAAACCGAAGCGAAGGAGTGAAAAAAGAAAAAAACTTTCGGATTATGCAAAAGGTAAGTGAAGCCAATCATCAAAAATAACAGCCAAAACAATACGCCAAAAAGTACGCCCAGTGCGGTTATAATACCAAACCTGCGCCCAAAGACTAAGCTATTTTGAATCACTAAAACGATATTTGGCCCAGGGGAAATAGCCGCCACGAAGGCGAGAAACATATTTGTAAACATGGGAAATAAATTTAATGAGAAAAGCAGGTCGCGGAAATGGCAGGGGTGAAGAATTATCTCAATTTAAAACTTCCATTCCCCACGAATGTGATGACAGGTATACCCAAAAGGATTTTTCTTAAGATATTTTTGATGATACCCCTCAGCAGAAAAAAACTTCCCCGCTTTTGAAACCTTAGTAACAATAGACCCTTTAAAAACTCCTGATGTTTTAGCTTTTTCGATCACCGATAAGGCGGTCTCTTTTTGTGCCTCATCTAAATAAAAAATCTCCGAACGATATTGTGTTCCAATGTCATTTTCTTGACGATTGAGAGTTGTTGGATCGTGAATCGTAAAGAAAAATTTGAGCAACTTCTCGTAAGAAATTTTCTGCGGATCAAAAGTAATTTCAATCGCCTCGGCATGATTGGTTAGGCCAGTTGAAACCATTTTATAAGTTGGATTATCAACATTGCCGCCAATATACCCAACCCTACTGCTAACAACACCATTCATCTGATCGAACAAATGTTGCACACCCCAAAAACAACCGCCGGAAAGAATCGCAGTTTCGTATCTTGTCGACGAAGAGGCCAAAGCAGAGCTAAGAGTAGCCAAGAATAAAGCGGAGAATAGAAGGATGCTTTTTAGCATGTTTTTATTTTTGAATTTTTTCACAAATCACAATGTGTCTTTTTCTTATTCGGAAGCCTTAGGCGAAAAATAACAAATTTATCTAACCGCAAAACAAGGAAGATAAACCTCGCGCAAAAAAACTTTTTTGGACTGAAAGGCAAAAGCTTCGTTATCTCCATCAGAAACATCGCAGGTCTCGCTTAAAGCAGTAAGCTCATCGTCATATTGAAATGTAAAACACGCGCCATCAGTAATCATTTTCTGAATAGCGGAAATATTGTTATTGCGATATTCCTGCGTCGCTTCGTGAAATTTTTTCTTGGTGAGACAACCAACTATTCCTGCTTTCGCGGTTACTTTGTAAGTTGTCTCATGCCTCTTTTCGACTTTTGAATATTCTCTATCAAACATTATTTCATACATCGCCACAAGCAGCAAAGAGAGCACAAAAACTATCAAAAACTTCATCATATGTTGAGAAAAATTATTTCAGAAAATGTGCCAATCGGCGCTCAAATTGAAACCATTACCAAATAATAATATCGTTTAAAAAACCCTCATATTATTCCAATCAATTGATTGGATCAAATGATTGGAATTTAATGAAATTTTTAAAAATTACTTTTGCGCTGCTTTTATTAACCTCATGCTCAAGCGATAAAAACCTCGGTCGCAATATTCAGAAGGATGTCGCAACCGACTTTCTTAACAAAGATTCCAACATCTCTTCATCATCTCCAAGTGAAAAATGGTGGATGGAATTCAACGACCCATTACTTAATCAGCTTGTTGAGCTCGGATTAAAAAATAACAAAGATATTCAAGTTGCCAATCTCGCTATCGTTACTTCGCGCCAATTAAATAACATAAACATCACCAACCTACTTCCTTCTGGAAGTGCGGGAGTTGGTCGTCAAAGATTTTCTTCACCTGGGTTTGGATCAAATGGGGTGAGCTACGATCTTTATCAATCAACTTTTGATGCCGCTTGGGAGTTAGATTTTTTCGGTAAAAACTTAGATCGCTACAAAGCTGGAAAGCTAAGATTTTTAAAAGAAGCACAACTTTACAAAGCCAGCGCCATCAGGATTACAAGTGAGATTGCGCAAAATCACATCGAATTAAAACGCCTACAAAAACAAATAAAAAACCTGCAGGAAATATCTAATTTAAGAGAGCAGTTAAGTGCAATTGCTGAACAAAAAGAAAGAAATGGCACATCTCACAAAGCCAATATTTATAAAGCTGAAATCGATTTTCACTTCGCTTCGTCTTCATTGCTTGAAGCGCAAACAAATGAAAAGGTTTTAACTTACAGATTGGCAGTTTTGGTCGGCACAACTCCAGAAAATATTTTAGAAATACTCTCTCAACCAAATGGAAAAGAAATTTTCGATTACTCTTCTGGCCTTGTTCCAGTTGGTTTAAAATCAGATATTCTAAAACGTCGCCCCGATATTATCGCCGCCGAATATGAAATAGACGCCGCAGATTTTGATCAAAGTGCACAATTCAAAGAATTTTTCCCGAGCTTCAACCTATTCGCAAAAGTAGGTGGTGGCTCTAAGGACTTAGGCGAAATGCTGAATCGTGGAGCCAATATAAAAGATATTCGCGGCACAGTTTCCGTGCCAATTTTCTCAATCGGGCACCTGTTAGCTGAGTATAAAATCAGCAAAGCCAAGGCCAAAATCGCCATACTAAATTACGAAAAAACAGTGCTGACCGCTCTTGAAGAATGCGAGTCGCAGCTAGCGCGCTACATAAATTCCCTCCAGATCGAGAAACACTCAAAACACTCTCTTTCGGCCAGTAAGAAAATTCTTCAAATCGATGAAAATAAAAAACGCCTCGGCGTAATTTCGAATGAAGAATTCTTGAATAGCAAAATCGCCGAGCTGAATAGCGAAAATCAAATGGCGCAAAAAAAGAGCGAGAGTTTGCTTGGCCTAATAACTTTGCATAAGACCTTGGGTGGTGGCTTCGAAGGTTATGAAATGCACTTCGAAAAAGATCGCGTATTTTGGAAAGAGAGAAAAATAGCAGCCAATGACTGAAAAAAATTCTCTCGTAAAAGAAAAAATTCTTGATGCCGCAATAACTATTTTTTCGCAAAATGGTTTTGACTGTTCGCGCACGCGCGACATTGCGACTCTAGCTGATGTCAATATTTCTACCCTGCATTATCACTTCAAAAGCAAAGATAATATTTACGGCAGCGTGATTAAAAAAATTCTCGAGCAGTCAAATAAATTCATGATGCCAACTATGATTGCGCAAAGGGAAATTATTGAGACCAGCAAAGACAAAAGAGAGATCCTCGAAGCAATAAAAACAATGTCTTTGACTTTCGTTGAAACCATCACCAGCCCAGAGAATAAGAGCTATTCCAAGATTATCGCCTTCGAGCAAATCGAGCAAAGCAAACATTTTGAATCTCTCTTTAAAAGCGTAATGAAGCGCGTTTGTGAGCCATTTACTTTGGCCGCTGCTAAAATCATGAATAAAAAAATCGATGCGATTGAAGTTATTTTATTCGCCCACTCTCTTCACAGCGTTCTAACTTCCTTTCAAAATAATAAGTCTAGCCTTCTTTATTTAAGCGGCTGGAAAGGCTATGACGAAAATAACATCAAGCAGATCAAAAAAAATATTTTACGCGTAATTGACAATCTCTTCGAAACTTATTTGTAAAAAATATGAAGCAAAAAATTCTTAAAATTGCCTTACCGGCAATCATCACTTTCATCTGCGCTTACAGCGCTTACTCCTTTTATCAATATCACAACAATCATCACCAAATAAGGCTCTACGGCAATGTCGACATAAGAGAAGTCAGCGCTTCTTTTCGCGTTTCTGGTCGCTTAAAAAAATTATTTTTTGATGAAGGAGATGAAGTTAGCGAAGGGCAAATTCTAGCTAGCTTGGAAGATGACACCTTCTCTAACGAGCTTGAACTTGCCAAAGCCAACCTAGACGCAGCTAGTGCCAATTACGAAAATGCTGAAATAAAATTTAAGCGTACAAAAAATCTCTTCAAAAATAACTCTGCTTCAAAGCAAGAATATGATAATGACAAATTCGCGCTAGATCGCGCGCAGGCAGATCTTGAGGCGCAAAAAGCGAAAGTAAAAATTGCCCAAACCGCTCTTGATGATGTAGATCTTCACGCTCCTTCTGATGCTTTTGTGATGACGCGCCCTTTTGAAGTGGGCTCGATGATCACACAGAATCAGACTGTTTACGAACTATCTCTAACCAATCAGGCTTATGTTAGAGCTTATCTAAATGAAGAGGATTTAGGCAGAGTCACAAATGGAATGTCAGTCAAAATAAAAACCGACAGCAACAGTGAATATGAAGGACAAATCGGATTCGTCTCGCCAAAAGCCGAATTCACACCAAAGTCTGTTGAGACCACAAGCCTTAGAAGCAGGCTGGTCTATCGCATTCGCATCACCATAAAAAATTCTGACGACAAGTTGAAGCAAGGAATGCCAGTAACGGTTTTAATCAAGTTATGAGTGAAACTTTAGTTATAGTTTCCAATCTTAATAAAACCTTCTTGGGCTCTAATAGTAAGGCTTTAGACGATATTAATTTCGAAGTAAAAGAGGGTGAATTTTTCTGCCTCTTAGGCCCTGATGCCGCAGGCAAAACAACTTTACTTCGCATAATCGCCTCAATTCTTAAATATGATTCTGGCGCGGTAGAAATTCTTAATAAAAAAATCCCGCAGGAAATTTCTGAGATTCAACATTTAATCGGATATGCACCGCAAAAATTCGGGCTTTACGAAGATTTAACCGTTCTGGAAAATCTTGATCTTAATGCTGATTTACGCGGAATTGCCGGCGCAGAAAAAGATGAACAGATCACCAAACTTTTAGCGAAAACCAATCTTAAAAATTTTACAGATCGCCTTGCTGGAAACCTCTCAGGCGGCATGAAACAAAAGCTCGCCCTCGCCTGCACATTAATCGCCAAACCAAAAATTCTTTTACTTGATGAGGTTAGTGTTGGCGTAGATCCAATTTCACGTCAGGATTTAATTGGCATCGTTAAGGATTTAATTGGCCATGGAACTGCGGTAATTTGGTCTACAACTTATCTCGATGAGGCTGAACAACATGCGAATAAAATGCTTCTGATTAACGAAGGAAAGCAAGTGTTCTTCGGTAATCCACAAGATTTTATTGCGCGCACTGCGGGCAGAAGTTTTTTACTCAAAGCAAGAAATTCTGCCTCAAATCGTCGCGAAAATCTGAATCAAATTTTGCAAAGCGAAGGAATTGAAGACGCCGTATTGCAAGGCGATCAAATCAGAATTCTCAACCGAAATGACGACGTAACAAAGTTCACTTCTGATTATGAAATAACCAAAATTCCTTCGACAATCGAGGATTCGTTTTTGGAAATTTTAAACCTCAAACTTCCAACATTTTCTAAGCTCGCCAACCGCTACGACAAAAAAGAAAGCGAGAAAAAAATAGTCATTGAAGCGCAAGGCCTAACTAAAAAATTCGGTGAATTTACCGCTACAAATAACGTCAATTTTCAAATCGAATCAGGAAAAATATTTGGCTTTTTAGGGCCGAATGGCGCGGGAAAATCCACAACATTTAAAATGCTCTGCGGCCTTTTAAAACCTACTTCTGGCATTGCTCACGTTTCGGGAATAAGTTTACTCACTTCAGCAAATGAGGCGCGCCAAAGAATTGGTTACATGGCGCAAAAATTTTCACTTTATGGCGAGTTAAGCACTTTACAAAATCTGCAATTTTTCTGCGGCGTTTATTCTCTTAATAAAGCAGAAACAAAAATGGCGATTGCCGAAGTTGTTGAGAGCCTTGATCTAGAAAATTTTCTCAACACTAACGCCTTTAACTTACCGCTTGGAATCAAGCAGCGCCTTGCTCTTGGCTGCGCTCTACTTCACAAGCCTGAAGTTTTATTTTTAGACGAGCCAACCAGCGGAGTTGACCCAGCAACGCGTCGCGAGTTTTGGTTTCATATTAATGCCCTGGCTCAAAAAGGCGTTACGGTAATGGTTACAACTCACTTCATGGACGAGGCAGAATATTGCGATACCGTGGCCATAATCTATCAAGGCTTGAAAATCGCCGAGGATAATCCGCAAAAATTGAAGGACATTATTAGAAGCGAGAAGCTAGCAAATCCGAGCTTTCAAGACGTATTCGTTGATCTGATAAAAAGACAAGATGTGGAGAAAATTTTATGAAGCTCAATCTATCCACAACTCGCATCAAAGCCTTAATAAAAAAAGAAGTGATTCAAATTAAACGCGACAAAAGCGCGCTTTTAATCGCCTTCGCTCTTCCGGTTTTTTTGACTCTGGTTTTTGGTTACGCCATTTCAATCGACACTAATAAAATCAGAATCGCGATTGTTAATGAAGATGCACAAAGCTCTTCTAGCGCTGATTTGATAAGCTTTTTTAATAATTCAAAATTTGTCGAAGTAAAACTAATTACCGATTCGCATGAAGAGGCAAAAAGAGAAATTCTTGGGCAGAAATTAAGTGCAACTTTGGTTATTCCAGCCGACTTCAACAAGAGACTAGAAAAAGAAAAAATCGCCGCAGTTTATTTAGCTACAGACGGCTCTGACCCAAATACCGCAAGCTTCTCTACGAATTATGTGCGAGCCATTATGAATCTTTATGTCGAATATC
>CAMBFP010000038.1 GCA_945865745.1 Rhizobium sp. Q54
AAGAGAATTATTTAATGAAGCTTCTCTCTGTTTTTGACTCAATGTCGCTCATTAGAAATTAACTTTACTGCATCCAAAAAAACATTCTTTGACTGCTGCTTCGACAAGTTTTAGAAAAAAAATTTAAGCAAAGATTACAAAAAACTCTGTTCAAAAAATTAAAAACAGACCTCTGAATTCGTTGAAGCTATACTCTAAAAATGCATAGTTTTCAAAAATCATAACCTACTCTTTGGAAATTATGCCTGGTATGAACGAAGAAAATACAGCGATCAATCAAGAAATCGGAGCGCATCATACTATTCCAGAAATAGAATTTTCTCTACCGCATCTTAGTCGTAACGGCGGCTTGAGCCCGGCTAAATTATTAGCTTTGGGGATGATTGCCTTGACGTTAGGAATCGGCTCTGGCGTATTAGCAAAAACATTACTATCCACATCTGCGAGCGCACCGGCTCTTGTTATAATTAGCTTAATGGCAACTGTTTGTAGTCTTACTTTCTTTTTTGACGCATACAATTCCGCCACAGAGACAGAATCTACTCTATCAGAAAATCTAGCTCGAGCAATGCAGGCGGTGAGAGATTTTTCAAGATCCTCGACTAGAGTGCACGTAGCAGATGAAACACTGGAAGAAATTCTGAAAAATGCTAATGACCGAACCATTGCTAACAATGGCACGATACCAAATGCCGGAGCAATTAAAAATGTTTTTGAATCAGAATCTTCTCCATACCGTTTAGCTGCTCAATCTTTCATCAAAGCACTTCCAAATAATGCATCAGCTCAAGAAATAATCGCCCTGGCTAACAGCTATTACAATGATGATTCAAGGGAAACTGAAGCGGCAAAGACGAGAATGAATGAGGAAGAGAGGCGTGATTTTACAGAAAACAAGCGACTCTTTAGCGAAAACTTATTCACAATCGAATACGGGGCGCTCGGCGACATTAATGATTCTAAAATATCTCAGGCTATTTTCTTAAGTCAGGTTGTTGCCTTCATCAAACATCCAGAAAAATTTTTAAGCGGAGAAAATGAAGCGGATGAGAAGAAGAAGGCAGAGGAAATCGAAATTCTTGAGAAGATGAAACTGTATCAAAAATTAGAGAAACATTTGCTTCGCATCAATCACAAACTAGATGGTAACGAAGGTGGCAAATTAGCTGTTTGTTACGGTTACCAATTAGTTCGCGATGGAGAGCATAAGGCAATCGGATCGACAGAAGCTAATCATGTTGTGCGAGTAGCAGAAAATTTAGAACATCATCAATCATCAGGAATTACAGGGGCTAGAGCATTTCCTTTGATTAATCCTGCAATGCGAGGCAGAGCTCTTTAATTAAAAAGGGGGCTTGGGATGATTTTTAGCTTAATATAATTTTTACTTCCTCACTTTTCGCGGTAACACAAAAAAAGTATTTTCCTCAATTCCATCCATGTCTGAGACTCGCACTGCATCACTCGAAAATGTTTTAATTTTTTCGATTACTTCTTGAACTAGAACTTCTGGGGCAGAAGCACCAGCGGTTAAACCGACATTTCCAATATTTTCAAACCAGCTTGGTTGCAAATCTTGCTCACCATTAATGAGGTAAGAAGGCAAACCGCATTCTTCACCGAGGTCACGAAGACGGTTTGAATTAGAGCTATTTTTTGCACCAATTACTAGCATAATATCAACTATTTTGGAAAGGCTGCGCACTGCATCTTGGCGGTTTTGGGTGGCGTAGCAAATGTCTTTTGTTGCTAGTCCTTGCTGCATTTGTGGAAATCTTTTTTCTAAAATTTCGACGATTTTTTTTGTGTCGTCGACGCTCAAAGTTGTCTGCGTGACGTAAGAAAGCTTCTCCGGATTTTTAATTTTAACATTAAGTGCATCTTCTTCGTTTGTAACTAAGGTCATTTCTTTTTTTACGCGCCCGCTCGTGCCTTCAACTTCTGGGTGGCCGCGATGCCCAATAAGAATTAATTCGTAACCTTCTTCTTCATATTTTTTTGCTTCGCGATGCACTTTGCTCACTAAAGGACAAGTAGCATCGATGACTTCTAAGCCACGTGTGGCGGCATCTTCTTCAACGCGGTCAGATACTCCGTGTGCAGAAAAAATTGTGATTGCGCCTTGGGGAATTTGCTCAACTTCAGTAACAAAAATTGCGCCTTTTTTACGTAAAGATTCAACAACGAATTTGTTGTGAACAATTTCGTGACGGACATAAACGGGAGGGCCAAATTTGGTTAAAGCTCTTTCAACTGTTTCAATTGCGCGAGTGACTCCAGCGCAGAATCCGCGTGGTTTGGCAAGTATGATGTTCATTTTTGAATTTTGAATTTGAGGTTTACACCTTCATCAAATTACAGATTAAAAATCTAAACTTCACGAGATCCTAATTGGTTATAAATCTTTCCATCCTTCATTCCGACCTGCAACGGAATAAAGGATGGGCGATCGAAATAAATTTACTAAATCGAGTTAGTAAATTTTCACAGGAAGCGAACTACAACACCTCTTCATTAATAAAATCTAGCACCAGGTGAAATTCTTCGTGGATTTTTTTCATCAGCTCTTTTTTCTCTTCAAAACTTTCTTCGGGAAACTGTTGTGCATGTTCGAGTAATTGAGAAAGGTCAAACGCGCCAATTGAAGCCGCAGCGCCTTTGAAAGCATGAGATGCCATGTACCAGGCATTGTTGTCTTTGTTGTTAATCGACCCTTCCATTTTAGTAATGTTACGATGCGCGTTGTCGGAAAAAATTGTGAAGAGTTCTTTCTCGAATTCCTTATCTTCACCAACGATCTCTTTCAAAAAACTGGTGTCGATTGCTGTGCTTTTCATGTTAGTTAATGATTAAGTTAGTGGACAAAGTGTCGAGTTTGATTTGTGCGGCGTGAAGTAATTTTACATCGACGGTCAATTCAAACTCGCGGCGACCCATTCCAACTTGGATCATGCCACCATTCGCAATAAATTCTTCAAAAGCACTAATGGTCAAGATCTTTCCCCGAGTCATTCCACTAAGGTACAACTTAAGGTTAGTAGCATTTTCACCAGAAACATAAACGGCTCGGCACTTGCGCTGTACTTCTTCTAAATTCTGACTAACAGCTTCATTTCCGGCGCTATTAATTAAAGCTCTCGCTACTGAATCATTGCCAAAAATACAGAAGACTCCTTTTTTGCTAACGGTGGATTTATTCACCAAATTCTGAATAAAATTAGCGTAAGCTGCAGCCTCATCAGATTCCATGTTTGCTGCAATTAGTGATTTTACACCAAGCCCAGAAAATATGATAATTAACACCAACGTTGTGAGTCGAAAATATTTAAACACTCAGTGTTTTTGATTGCTTAGTGTTGCCACATCATTTTGAAGTAGTACGTACGACCAACCTCAGTTTGTCTGCTATAAAGCGCCTTCTTGAACTCAGTGTAGCGCTGGTCAAAAAGGTTTTGGATGCCGATGCTAAAATTAATATGAGGCGTGTAAGCATAGCCAATTCTGGTGTCGAAACGAACATGAGAAGGAATTGCCTTGTTGCTCGTTGAAGTAGAAGTGCCGGATGTGCCGCCCAAGCCTTTCGACAAATGGTCTGAGTAATAGAGCATATTGTCGAACTCAATATTTGGAGTAATGTTGTAGAAAGATCTAAATTTGAATTGACTCTGCGGAGATTGACCTTCGGCATTTTGCAAATCATCCGAGCCAGCAAGTGTTGATTGATCGTCTCGCGAAGCTGATTCGATGCCCAAGCGCATTTTTAAATGCTCGTAACTTCCTTCTAATTTCCAGTCGCGAGTTGCTTGCCATTTAGTGCTAAATTCTAAACCGTAAGAACTACCTGAACCTTTGTTGTTAGTGGTGGGATTAAGACTGCCATTCATCGGCTCTAACGTTCTTAATTTTGAGTAGCTGTTATAAAAAGTTGAAAGATCGAAAGATAATCGAGACGTAGGTTTGAATCGGTAACCAAATTCATAGGCAATTTCTTTTTCTGAGAAAAAATTCTGATTACCTTTGTTCAGCACCAGAGATCTGTTGGAAACGGTAGCGCTATCAGCATTTAACAACGTAATATCGCGCTCACCCCTGGTTGGCGTTCTAATCGCACGAGAAACTGATGCCCAAAGAGTTTGTCGGCGCTCTGGATAATAAGCTAAACGCAGGTTTGGCTGATATTCAAAATTGGTAAAAGTGTTGCGTAAAAATTTGGAACCAAAAGTTACATAGAGTTTATCTGGAATGATTCCGTATTTTTCCTGAATGAATCCGCTTAACCATTCATCTTTTCTTGCTGCTGGAGTGTAGCTGATTGGAATGATATTTCCACCCGGACTCTCATAAGACTTAATGACATCACTAATACTTCTGTAACCCGCTCCCCAGGTGAACTGATTGTCTTTGGTAAAATTATAAAAATGTTGAAAGTCGAGATCTAAAGTGCGCGCAGTTCTTTGTAAAACTGGCAAAGAAAATTGATCGTAATCGAAATAGCCGTTAAGCATCATGCTCGACTTGTTCGAGATTTTTTTGTCCCAATTGATTACGAGGTTAGCATTGTGCGAATCCTTGTCATTCTTAGTTGGAAGTGTGGCAAAATAATTCTGCGCCTTGCCACGAGCGATGTCGCCGTGAATTGAAATATTATTTTCTTTGATCGAAGAAACATCGTAACGAAATCCTGCTTGATCACGCCTGTTTCCGTCATTATTTTCTTGATTATTGCCGTCTTGTTTCAGCCCATTTCTGACTGATTTTTTAGCGTAAACACGGTAGCTATCATTAGAAGCAGTTGCCGCACCAAATCTTGCTTCGGTAATTGAGGTATCTTGATTACCAACAATTTGAGAAACATAAGCACCGCGAGTAATATCGGCATTTTTAGTGATGATGTTGATTACGCCATTTACCGCATTCGGCCCCCAAATTGTTCCTCCAGGACCTCTCACTACTTCGATGTGATCGACATCTTCCAATGGGTAATCTTGAACATCCCAAAACACACCAGAAAACAAAGCTGTGTAAACAACTCTACCATCAACCATCACCAAAAGCTTGTTAGAAAACTGACGGTTAAAACCGCGAACTGTAATCGCCCATTTATTACCGTCCATCCTTGCTACCTGAATTCCAGGAACCATACGAAGAGCCTCTGGAATTGAGGTGGCGCCAGATCTTCTGATATCGTCATTAGACAAAATGTAGTTAGCGGCAGTAGCATCAAAGGCCCGCTCTTTTCTTTTGGAAAGTGAAAAAATTTGCGGATCGAAAGCAAGATTAATTTTCTTTTCCGCATCTGTCTCAGCCCATGCCGATTGAGAGAAAAACAAAACCAACAACAATACTTTCTGAAATTTTCTCATACACAATTCACTTGAGTTTTACATAGATTGGAAAAGTGGGCAGAAAATTAAATGCCTCTTTTTTTTCCCATGGGTAACTCAAAATTATATCTAGGTAAAAACCAAGTCTTTCAAAAACTAATCTGTAAAGTCTGCACGCACTGATAAGTGCGATTCCAAAAATATAATTACATTCTCGCGATTGGGCATTTTGATACATAAGCTCAAACATCGATTCAAGAACAGTAAAGTCTCTGCCACTTTCCACCGCGGCAACACCTGATGCCTCAACGTTTTTTAAATTATGACGCTCGTCGTGATACCTTTGCGTTACTTTTTCATACTGAAATTGCGTGCCCGGATATTCTGCAGAAAAATATTTACATTCACCCGTGAACATTAAGCGCATTCCTCCGACTACCTTACCGCCCTTAATGACAATAATAATTCTTCCTTCCTTATCGTAGTCAGTTTCAAGTTTGTTAAATTTTTCAAAACCAAGCCTGGTTTGATATGCATTCATTCTAATTGCGTAGTAATCTTCTAACAAATCCACATCGCGCGTAAAAAAGACTTTGTAGCCAAATTTATTTTCCTGCACCGAATCGGGATTTTGGTTATATTCATCATAAACAAAATCATTGCCGAGGTAATCGAGTTTGTAATTACTTACTGCAAAGCGACTTTTCGTGGCATCGTTAATTATTTTTTCTATCTCATTTTTAGCGTTGTAGCCTTCGCTGCATATCTCGGATTCTAATAAAGTTGATTCTTTCATTGATGTTTGGATTTGGGTTGGTTGATTTATCTTTAGTGTAGAGTTTAATTCCAAAAAAATTTTGCTCAAACAGCCCAAAAATCACTCTTTAAATCCTTCAAGTCCCAAAACAAGAAAACGTAATTTAAGCAATTGTCAGCAAGAGCTACCTACTCACAGAAAATTTCTTATTACGTCGCCATTTTCCTTTTTGGCCGCAATAAACTTTATCGCCAAAAACTAGAATTGCGCAGTCGCGCTGATCCAACCTACCCAAAAAGATTCTACAAAATATGTAAGCGTCACCAGAAATTTGTGCAAAGGAGATTTCAGCAACAGAATCTTGACCTCGCTAGATCTTACAATTTTTTTTCTCGAATCTTGATGGCTCTAGTATTGGCCTGGTTTGTCTTCAACGGCTTCATGGTCAATGCTGAATTTCAGCGCAATCTTAATCGTCAAATCAGATTCCAAACATCTACAATTGAGCAGGCGACTTCATCATTAATGAGCGCCGTCGACAATTATCTAAATTACGTCGGCGACAAATTGCTTGCCCTCAAACAGGAACAAAATCTCACAACAATCGCCGCCTTCTCCAGAAAAACTACAAGTCTTGACGCCTTACAAAAAAACGTCTCTTCTTGGATTCGCATGAGCTTCGTCGACAAGAATGGGAAAATTATTATCGCCGCCGGCAATATTCTCAAAAAACCTCTCGATCCACCAGAATATTTTAACATCCCTCAAGTTATGCAGGATCATGCTTGGCGTATGAGGATCGGAAAAATAACTCATGTTGAAAATACGCTTTCATCTTACGAAGTTTTGCCTGTAGCGATGCGCATCGATTACGACAATTTTAAAACCATAGGAACTTTCATCGCGCAAGTTCCAATCGAAGTGATTCAGCGCCAAGTCGATTGGGTTTTTAATGATGAAGATATCTGCTACATCACAGTTAATTTCGATTACGATTTGATCGCCAAATCACAGAGTATGCAGAGTGAAAATTTCAACAAAGAAACCCTAAAATCTACTGGCATCCTAGACAGCATTATCGCCAATCCGACTCAGCTTAGCAACCAACCTCTGCCACAAAAATTTCAAATCGGTCAATGTAATTTTACCAATTACCAAAAAACTCTGAGCTACAATTTAGTCACCGTCGTTGGCTTTCATAGAGGTCAAATGATTAGAAACCTGGGCTTTCAATTATTAATTTCTGTTGGTCAATCAATCGTGCTTACGGCGATGTTCTTGATCTTAATTTACTTTTTTCGCCGCAACAAAATTAATCCATTCGTTCGCGAATTAACTAAATCAAAAGTTGCCGCCGAGTCAGCCAATGTAGCGAAAAGCCAATTCCTTTCCAACATGAGTCACGAGCTGCGCACGCCGATGAATGGAATTATTGGAATGAGTCAGGCTCTAACTGATTCAGGCATCTTGAAGGGAGAAGAGCTCGAGCAAGTAAACACGATTTATCGCTCTTCCGAGGCCCTGCTTGTAATACTCAATGACATTCTCAATTTCTCCAAAATCGAAGCACGAAAAATTGTCATTGAGTCTGTAGTTTTTGACATTCGCGATTTAATCGAAGACGTCGCCAACCTAATGTTTTCAAATGCTGGCAACAAAGGCTTAGAAATTATTACCCACATTGATGAAGCCGTACCCTCATCATTAATCGGTGATTCCGGCAGAATTAGACAAGTGATGACCAACCTCATCAACAACGCCATCAAATTCACTTACTACGGAGAAATTTTTATCGAAATCAAACTCAAGAAAACTCAGGGCAATCTATTCTTTATCAAATTTAACATCAGCGACAGCGGCATCGGAATTCCAACCGAAAAAATTTCAACCATGTTTACAGCCTTCACTCAGGTCGACATGTCAACCACCAGAAAATATGGCGGCACCGGCCTTGGTCTTTCGATTTGTAAAGAATTAGTTGGAGTCATGAATGGCTCAATCGGCGTCAATAGTGAGCAATCTAAGGGCTCGAATTTCTGGTTTGTGCTTCCATTGCAAATGACCGAATCAGACTTGGATGACGATTACTCCGAACAACAAAAAAAGCTCATCGGTAAAAAAATTGCTTATATCGAAAATAATGCCGTCGCTGCCAAAGTTTTCGGAAATTATTTTGATCAATTAAAGCTAGAGAGACAAATCATCAGCATCCCAACCGACTTCGAGCAAATGTTGCTACGCATTGATTTTGTAATTTCAGAATTAAGCAAACTAAAAACCCTTGATGCAATTCTTATCAGCAACAACGCTCAAACAAAACTAGACATGGTAAGGCTTGCCGAGGCATTAAAAAATAATGAACAACTAAAAAATATACCGCTGATTTTGATGATTTCCGTTCGCGACAAAATCTTGATTCCAAAGAAAAAGTTAGAGTTATTCGATCAGATCGTAATCAAGACAATCAAGAAAAAGCGCTTACTGCTTGCATTACTTTCCGCGCTAAAAATCGAGTACGAAAAAGAAGTGGAAGAGACCTTCGCAAGCAACGAGATTTTTGATGGAAAACGTCGTCTCAGTGTTTTGCTTTGCGAAGATAATGAGGTAAACATGAAAGTAGTGTCGACTCTTCTAAGACGGATCGGCATCAATCCCGACCTAGCTGAAAATGGTCAGGAAGCAGTTAATAAATTTCTGCACGTTAAGTATGATGTCATTTTAATGGATTGCATGATGCCAGTAATAGACGGATTTGAAACCACTAAAAAAATTCGTGAAATTGAAAAAGAACAAGCCATTACCAAGCCAACTTTAATTTTTGCACTCACTGCAAATGTTGGTGAGGATGACAGAAGAAAATGCCTCGCTAGTGGCATGAATGACTTTATTCCAAAGCCAATCAAACGCGAAATGCTGGAAGAAATGTTTAAGAAATGGAAACAAATTTAATGTTAGAAAAAGACTTTTACCAACTCTGCGAATCATCTCTAATTAAGCTTTCTGAAGCAATAGAAGCCGCCGATAAAAACTCACAACTTGACGTCGAATATTCCGATGGAATTTTGGAAGTTGTAATCACTGTGAGCAAAAAAACTTACATCATCAACCGCAATTCTGGTAATCAAAAAATTTGGTATTCTTCGCCTTTTTCTGGCGCTGATTATTTTTCTTTTGATGAAAAAACGAAGGATTGGCGAGATGTCAAAGGCGATGAATTAGAACAAAAATTATTCTCCGAACTCTCCCACGTTATCCCCCATGGCATCCCCCATGTCATCTCCCATGCCATCTCCGCGAAGGCGGAGATCCAGGAGAATTAAAAACTTACTCTGAGCCTTCCATCCTGGATCC
>CAMBFP010000039.1 GCA_945865745.1 Rhizobium sp. Q54
CAAAAATTTCCTAGCTAAAAATTCTCTTCAAAATTTCTCTTCACTCATTCGTTTGGTTGATGGAACAGTGATTGAAGATTTCGTTGGAAGTCAACAACCACACCAAGGCTTGTTAATCAAGGCGGCACGACTTCCTGTGCAAAATCAAAATTCTCTTCTCGAAGAACTCTGTGCAATTCCTCAAGGTGAAAAACTTCCACTACTTCTCTTACTCGATCAAATTTCTGATCCGCACAATGTTGGCGCAATTATTCGCAGTGCCGCGAGTTTTGGCGTAAAAAAAATCATTTTTTGTGAGCATCATGCGCCACAAGAAAATTCTACAATCATCAAAGCTTCAGCAGGAACCATCGAGTTTGTTGATCTCGTCGTTGTTACCAATTTTAACAACCTTTTCGAAAAAATAAAAAAAATCGGTTACTGGTGCGTTGGTTTGGCCGGTGAAGGCGAGGTGAAATTAAGCGAAGTGAAAGATTACAAAAATATCGCTTTAGTGGTTGGTTCGGAAGGGGGAGGAATACGCGACCTAGTGAAAAAAAATTGCGATCTTCTAGTTCGCATCGAAATTGAAAAGGAGGTCGAAAGTTTAAATGCCTCAGTTGCCGCCGCCATTGCACTTTACGAAATTAGTAAAGTTTAGCGCAAGTCTAGACCAAGTTCAGCATAGCTCCCTCATGGGGTCGCCACGATCTTTGGTTGAAGGATACTTTCTTGACCATTGCGAAATAGGCTAGGCATTCATTTGCGAATTGCGGAATGGATTGCCTCACTTGCAATGAAGGGTTGAGATTGAGAATAATCAAAAAAACTGTCTTTAGCATGAAAAAAATCGCCGTAATCGCCGCTAAAAATAATCGCGACGCCGAAGAGAAAAAAAATTTTCTCGTACAAAAATTTGGCTTCAAAGATCTTAGTTTAGACCATAAAATTCTTGGTAAAAATTTTGATGGAATCGAAAAAGTAATCGCCATTGGTGGTGATGGCTTAATGCTTCATATTCTTCATGAGTTCGGAAAAAACCCTCAAGAAGAATTAATTCCGATTTACGGCGTAAATTGTGGCACGGTTGGGTTTTTAATGAATTCATTTCACCAAGAAAATTTTTTAGAAAATCTTGCCAAGGCAGAAATGGCAACGCTGCATCCGCTACACATGCAAGTGACTGACGCTGCGGGAAAGAAATATTCACATCTCGCAATTAACGAAGTGGCGCTGATTCGTCAAACCAGCCAAATCGCCAAAATTAAAATCGAAATTAATGGACAAGAAAGGGTGGCCTGCCTCGCCGCAGATGGAGTTCTGGTCGCAACTTCCGCCGGCAGCACCGCTTATAATCTCTCCGCCGGCGGACCAATCATTCCATTCAGCGCTGAGATTCTTGCTCTAACTCCAATCAGCCCATTTCGTCCGCGCAATTGGCACGGCGCGCTCTTGCCGGCTAGCAGTAAAATCAAATTTACAGTTTTAGAATCTGAATCGCGGCGAGTCAGTGCTACAGCAGATTCATTTGAAGTTCGCGACGTAAAAGAAGTTGAAATTTGTGAAGATCAGTCAATCACTTTTAAGCTGCTTTTTGATGCTGATCACTCGCTCGAGGAAAGAATTATTCGCGAGCAGTTTGGGGTATTGTAAAAAGATACCTACTGTCGGACAGAGCTATCGAGGCCTTAACTTTCGCTACCAAAAGTTCAAAAAAATATTTTTTTTAAAGATGCTAATTTTCGCCGGTCGAGCGGAGTCGAGACCTGTAAAATATTGGCAGGATTCTAGAGGTCTCAACTTCGCTCGACCGGCGAAAATTTACCTAGTCTTGTAAACTAAAATCTGTGCAAAACTCCAGCGCAAGAAGGTGACTTAGTTCCGGTAGTTTTAGTGAAGCTAATTGGTAAATTAAGTAAGCTACGAATGGCTAAAAATGCGAATGCCTCTGCTTCAACTGAATCACCATTTATACCAATTTCTTCGGTAGATTTTACTTCAATTCCAGTCAGCCACTTTTTCATTTCGTCAATGATTGCGACATTTTTTCTACCACCACCACACACAAAAATTTCTTTTGGTTTTTTCGGAAGAAAATCGAGATTAATTGCAACGGTGCATGCGTGCATGTAAGCGAAAGTCGCAAGCGCGTCTTCAATTTTAAGATTAGTAATTGGCGCAATTAGTTCGGCGAAATCATCGCGGCCAAAAGATTTGGCAGGCTTCCGGTGAAAAATTTCATTCTGCAAAATGTGGTCGGCAATGATGAAATCAGCATGACCGCTTTTGCTTAACTTACCGTCTTCGTCAAAATCTTGGCCGAATTTTTTCTTTATTAAATCATCGAATGGAGCATTGCCGAAGCAGACGTCAAAAGCCTCAATACTATTCTCTTCACCGTCAAAATAAGTAATGTTAGAGATGCCGCCAATGTTTAATGCAGCGGTTGGACGTGACTGATCGTGAAATAAATAAAAATGATAAATCGGCACAAGAGGAGCTCCTTGACCACCGAGCATTAAGTCGCGAGTGCGAAAATCGCTCACGACATTGATTCCTGTTTTGTGCGCGAGAAGTTGAGCATTGCCGATCTGCCAAGTCATTAACTGCTGCGGCATGTGAAGAATCGTGTGTCCGTGAAACCCGATCACGTCAATTTCACTTGGTTTGATTTTATTTTTGGCCAGAAATTCATTCACCAAATTTGCGTGAATTAGTGTTAATTCATTTTCAATTTCTTTGATTTGCATCAGCGTCGGAGCTTTGTAAATCACGCTACGCATCCGCTCTTTAAAATCCTGTTCGTAACGTAAATGCAGGAATTCTGGGTGGCGCTTAATCACCTCTTTTCCGTTGCTTTCAATCAGTGCCAAATCAATTCCATCCATTGAAGTGCCGCTCATTAATCCGATGCTTTTGAAGAGTTTAGTCATTCGTAAAATTGGTTAGTCATTTCTGTAAAAATTCACTAATTCAGAGGGATGGCGAATAGAAAATCTCAAACTAATTAATTTACAGTAGTTGATTAAAAATATTGATCAGAGTCAGTTTTTTATCGAGGTGGAGAGATTGGGTTTTATTCAGTAGAATCAAGGTCTTGTCGTAGATTGGGAAGATATCTTTTTTGACTAAAGTGAGAAAGGCTTTTTCCTCCTCGAAGAAAAAATTTAGATCGGTGCCGCGCGAAAATTTACTCAAGCGATTGAAGAAGAATTCGCAAGATTTTTCAGTGATTTGAAATGAGTAACTTTTGTCAGCAACTTTTTTTAGTAATTCTTCACTGAGTTTTTTGTTGATAATTGAACGCAGAAATAAGGCGTAGAACCTTGACAATTCTACCCCGAGCCGAATTGCTTCGGCGGGAGAATTGTCACAAATTTCGGCGATAAATTCGGCGTCGTCCTTAACAATTTTTATGAAATTTGCGCGCGACAAATCAGAAATTTTTACGATCTGACAACGCGATCTAATCGTCGGCAAAACTCGATGTAAATTGTGAGCGACGAGAATTAAAAAATTATTCGGAAGTGGTTCTTCGAGAATTTTTAAAACGGCGTTGGCAGCTGATTTGGTAAGCTCACAAGCAGAATCAATAACAATGAATTTATTTTCCGAAATCGCCGCAGTTTGGTTGGAAAATTCTTTGATGCTGCGAATTTTTTCGACACCGATTTCTTTTTTTTCAGCTTCTTTTTCGATTAATAAAATATCGGGATTCGAGTGTGTGATTTGCAGCGCAAACTCGCGCGCAAAACTTGCTTTGCCGATTCCTTTTTTGCCTAAAAGTAAAATTGCGTGTGGCAATTTTTTATTTTGATAAGAGGCAAGAAGCCTTGACCTGATTGAATCAAAACCAAGTAGATTACTCATTTTCGTCAATCACTTTGTCGAATCTTGGACGCTTTTGTTCGCCAGGATATTTCAGCGGACCCTTCTTGCCGCAAGCGGTCATTGTTAAAAATGCGATTAAAATTACGCAGAGTGATTTTCCAAAATTCATTTGACCCAATATTATTTCAGGATTTAACGGGCCTTACAGCCTCATGAGAGAAGACATTAACATCTATTTTCATAATGCAATTAATCCATTTAGACTTTTCGCATCACCATTAGCAAAAATCTGCCAGAAAGATTGGTTGAAGGCCTGAGCGGGATGGAAAATCTGTGTTTGGAATTAGGAAAGAAAAAAAATTTTTTTATCAATCCAAAATCAGCATCACAACTTTCTTTGCCGAGATTCAAAGATGCTCCTTATTTACCTTAAATATTTCTTTGCTTTAGCGATTTCCTCTTTGACTCTTAGTTGCGAAGTACCGCCAATACTGGTTCGGCTGGCTACAGAATTTTCGACAGAGAGTACATCAAAAATTTTTGTAGTAATTTTTTTCTCAATTTTTTGCATTTCAGAAATTTTTAATTCGTGCAAATCTACGCCTTTATTTTCAGCCATTTTGACGATTGTTCCAGTGACGTGATGCGCATCGCGAAAAGGCATTTTGAGATTTCTTACTAACCAATCAGCCAAGTCGGTTGCAGTTGAATAGCCGCTTCCCGCCATTTTGAGCATTTTGTCTTGATTCACTTTCATGTCGGCAATCATTCCGGCCATTGCGCGCAGGCAAAGTTTAGAATTTGTGGAAGCGTCGAAAACCGGCTCTTTGTCTTCCTGCATGTCTTTGGAGTAGGTAAGAGTAAGGCCTTTGATTGTCGTCAAAAGCGAAATCAAGGCGCCGAAAATTCTGCCAGATTTACCGCGAACTAATTCTGCGGCGTCGGGATTTTTTTTCTGTGGCATGATTGAAGAGCCAGAAGTAAAGGCGTCAGAGAGTTTTACGAATTCAAAACCTTTACTCATCCAGATCACAATTTCTTCAGCAAAACGAGAAAGATGAGTTGCTACGAGGGCAAGACAAAATAAATATTCAATGGCAAAATCGCGATCAGATACTGAGTCCATTGAGTTGGCGGTAGGGCGAGAAAAACCCAATTCTTTGGCGGTAAAGTTGCGATCAATCGGAAAAGAGGTGCCAGCCAAAGCGCAAGCGCCGAGTGGGCACTCATTCATGCGGGCGCGTAAATCGTAAAGTCGTGAGCTATCGCGTTTGAACATTTCGAAATAAGCAAGCAGGTGATGCGAAAATAAAACTGGCTGCGCGACTTGTAAATGCGTGAATCCAGGCAATATCACACCGAGGTTTTCTTCCGCTTTTTTGACTAAATTTTTCTGCAAATCAGAAATTAATTTTAATACTTCGTCAATTTCATCGCGAACAAAAAGACGAAAATCTGTGGCCACTTGATCATTGCGAGACCTTGCGGTGTGAAGCTTGCCAGCTACATCACCGATAATTTCACGTAAGCGCGATTCAATATTCATATGGATATCTTCGAGCTCAATTTTGAAATTAAACTCATCTTCCGCGATTTCTTTTTCGACTTTTTTTAATCCAGAAATAATTTTTTCTGATTCAGATTTTGTTAAAACTCCAACCTGAGCGAGCATTTTTGCATGTGCCGTGGAGCCTTGAATATCCTGCTTATAGAGCTTTTTATCAAAAGTAATTGATTGATTGATTTCTTGCATCAGATCAGACGGCTTGGCATCAAATCTTCCGCCCCACATTTTGTTGGAGGATTTTTTCATCATTTAAAAAGTAAGTTTTAGGATTCCAAAAACATTAAATCCAAAATCTAAATCTCAAACAATGGATAAGGTCAATCAACTCTTCGACCGTCGCTATTTGAATTTGTTCAAAAAATGGTGGCTCGATATCGACAAAATTAATTTCTTTCTAATCATTGGCATCATGGCCTTTGGGCTGATTATGATCGCCAGTTCTAGTCCGGCGATTGCCAAGAGAATCGAGGTCGACAAATTTTTCTTCCTTAAAAAACAGCTTATTTTTGCTGTGGTTGCACTGGTGATGTTGGTGGCAATTTCCTTTCTCGATCAAGAGAAAATTAAACTTCTCGCGCTTGCAGGATTGGCTGGTTCAATCCTTTTATTGCTGTTAGTTTTGGTGCATGGAGTAGAAATTAAAGGCGCAAAAAGATGGGTTTCTGTTCTTGGATTCACCTTACAGCCATCTGAATTTGCCAAGACTTTCTTCGTTGTCGTTAATGCTTTTTTATTACAGCGTTTCACTGCGGAATCTTGGAAAATAAAATACGGAAGTTCTGCAGGATTATTTCTCGTAATCGTTTGTTTCCTACTACTACAACCCGATCTTGGAATGACTTTAACCTTTGCTGTCTTGTGGGTAGTGCAGCTTTTCGTTTACGGCTTGCCTTGGGCGCTGATTATTGCTCTTGGCATTCTCGCTGCTGTTGGCGGATTCGGTGCTTATTTAGTTTTCCCGCACGTCGAAGATCGCATTAATAAATTCCTCGATTCCGGCGAAAAAAATTACCAAGTTGAAAGGTCACTTGATGCCTTCGTGAACGGCTCATTCTTTGGTACTGGACCAGGTAATGGCGTAGTAAAAAAATTCATTCCTGACGCGCACACGGATTTTATTTTTGCCGTTGTAGGTGAAGAGTTTGGCGTTCTTTCTTGTATTATTTTACTCGTGATTTTTGTCTACTTAATCACCAGAATCGTCAAGCGCGCCTTGGAAGAAGAGGATCTATTCATTTATCTTTCACTCTGTGGATTGATGATGCAATTTTCGATGCAGGTAATGGTGAATATTGGTGTAAGCATGCGTCTTTTGCCTACAAAAGGAATGACTCTTCCATTCATTAGTTATGGAGGTTCATCAATGATAGCGATGTCGATTTGCTTCGGATTAATCCTTGCCTTCACCAAGAAAAAATATCACCGCGATGTCGATTACGGAAATATGAAACTAATCTAATAATGTCCTACCACCTCCGCCCAAAAAATAAAAAAGACTTTGTAATTCTACTTCTTGTTCTCGGTGGAATAATTGCTCTAGGGCCACTGACGATTGACGTCTACCTTCCCGCATTCAACGCAATTAGCGACGAGTTCAAAGCGCCAGAAAGAATGCTTCAATTGTCGCTTACCACCTATTTTATAGGCATTACTTTTGGGCAAATTATTTACGGTCCAATCGTCGATCGCTTCGGGAAAAAACCGCCGCTTTTTTTCGGACTCTTTCTCTTCACACTCTCATCAATTGGTTGCTACTTCTGCAAAAATATTGAGCAGTTAATTGTACTGCGCTTTTTCCAAGCATTCGGCGCGTGCGCTTGCACAGTTGTTCCGCGGGCGATTGTGCGCGATCTTTTTACGCCGCAAGAATCTGGACGCGTTTTTTCACATTTGATTTTAGTGATGGGCGCGGCGCCGATTCTAGCTCCGCTCATTGGTAATTTATTGCTCGAGCAATTCGGATGGAGATCTATTTTTGCTTTTTTGAGTTTCTTCTCGGTTTTTTGCTTACTGCTCGCATATCGCTCCATTCCTGAAACCAAAGGCGCTGATGAAAATGAAAAAATCTCCAAAGCCTTTCGAAAATATTTAGGAATTTTACGCGACCGCAACTTCGTTAGAAGCTCTTTAACTGGAGGCTTAATGATGGCTGGGCTTTTTGCTTTTGTAACAGGATCGCCATCAATTTATCTCGATTTTTTTAGTCTTTCTTCGCGCGAATTCGGATTAATTTTTTCACTTAATGCCATTGGTTTTGTCTGCGCCTCGCAGATTAACGCTTATTTATTGAGAAGATTTTCGCTCGAATTGCTTTTCAAAAAAATTATTTTTCTGCCTTTTTTAGTTGGAATTTTGTTGCTGATTTCTGCCGCAAGTAATCACGATTTTTGGGTAATTACTCCGCTATTTTGCGCCTTCCTTTTTAGTTGCGGAATGACATTTCCAAATGCAACTGCATCAGCTTTGGCTAATCAGGCCGCTCACAGCGGATCGGCTTCTGCATTGCTTGGAACAATACAATTTTCTCTTGCAGCCTGCTCTTCATTTTTGGTTGGTAATATACCTGGCGACGGTGTTGCGGCAACGGTTTTAGTGGTCGGCAGTTGCGGAATTGCCGCCTTTGCGGCGCAGAAAATCCTTAAGGAAAGAAGATAGTTCTGATAGTGCTGATTTGTTGATTAAAGTATCGATTGATTATGACTTTACTGCCTTCGATTTCTTCAAAGAAGAAGAATAATAAAATGAATTCTAATATTACCAAAACCCCCACCAGAAAGACTAGACGCAATAATTTAGAGCTAGATTTATTTTTTGCGCCGATGCCCAAATCTTGTTTTTCTTCATGAATTTCTACGACATTTCCAGCAAAGCTAATTTCACTTTTACTTTCTTTGAGCAAGTCGGCCTTCTTTGTTTCGTCAAGATTGGTAATGAAAGATTCAAGCTTGGAGTCGGAGGGGTTTTTAGTCATTTTGTTACTTTGTTTGTTGTTACCGAAAACTGAAGTTTGTCATCCTTTTAAAAGCTGAAATCAACAGTGGCGAACTCGGATCGATGACTAATCTTTTAGATAATCCGTCTTCGCAAAAATGACGGGAGAATCGAACATTTAATTAACCATTGATATGATTCAGAATTCTCTCGAAGCGAATCGAGCTTGGCCATTGCCAAAATTGCCAAATTGGCTTGGCGGCAGAGAAGAAAATAATCGTGGCACGGCCGACAAAATTTTCTTCTGGCACGTAGCCAACATGCTCAAGAAATCTGCTATCTTGTGAGTTGTCGCGATTGTCTCCCATTACAAAATAATGACCATCCGGAACTTCATAAATTCCCGTATTGTCTTGTAGTGTTTTGAGTTGATCGAGAACCGTCATTTCTTTTCCGGAAGGCAAAGTTTCAACGAATTTCCTGATTGGTATTTTAATGCCAGAATCTACATCTTCAAATGATCCGCCGGCGGTTTTTTCAACTTTCTGCTCATTGATGTAAAGAACCCCATCGCTCACTTGAATGCGATCTTTGGGCAAGCCAATAACGCGCTTAATGTAGTTAATATCTGGATTTGAAGGCAGTCGAAAAACCGCAACATCACCGCGTTGCGGTTTATTTTTTTGCCAAAATCTTCCCTCAAAAAGATCTAGCCCAAAAGGAAACGAGTAGCGGCTGTAGCCGTAAGAATATTTAGCGACAAAAATATAATCACCGATGAG
>CAMBFP010000040.1 GCA_945865745.1 Rhizobium sp. Q54
AGTGGCTCTGATCATTACGAGCAATTCCTTGAAATGATTCAAAGTCACGTGTTCATTTTTTTTGCAAGATTCTTCCACCCGTCATCCTCGCGAAGGCGGGGATCCAGGAGGATTTAGTTACTTAATCCAAATACGCTATCCTAGATCCCCACCTTCGCGAGGATGACGAGGTACTTTTTGCGCTAAAATTTGTGATTAGTAATTTCTTTTCTAGAGTCTTTTGTGTTGTCGCCCTTCGAAAGGCTCAGGGTGACGCTTTATGTTCTAGTAAAAATGTTCAAACAACTTTTTCGCCACCTATTTTTATTTCAAAATTTCGAAAAAAATTTCCGTTTTTTCGCGCCATTTTCTTTTGCAACTTTTGCAATTTTTTTGGCCTTGGCGATTCCTTCGATTTTAAATTCTCCAAATGATTACCAGCAAAGCAATGCTGTGCTAATAATGTATGTGCATGTTCCGGCGGCTTGGATGGCGCTTCTGATTTATACCTTGCTCGCCATCTTTAATCTCTCTGGATTCATTTGGAAAAATCCATTTTTTTATTTGATTGCGCGTTCGATTGCATTGATCGGGGCCATGTTTGCTTTTATTACTTTGACCACTGGCAGCATTTGGGGCAAGCCGATCTGGGGCACTTGGTGGGTGTGGGATGCGCGACTAACTTCGGTGTTGGTTTTATTTTTCCTCTATCTTGGCTACATTATTTTGCTCGATTCTTTCGAGGATCGAAGCAAGGGCGAGCGCATTGCTGCGATCATCTCAATTATCGGTTTTATCAATGTGCCAATCGTAAAATTTTCGGTCGAATATTGGAACTCTCTTCACCAGCCAGCGAGCATTTTACGCAAGGGTGGAGTGGCCATCGACCCAATGATGCTTAAGCCTTTGCTTCTGATGTTTGGTGTGTATTTTTCTTACTTTGTTTTCCTGTCACTGCTTCGAGTTCGAAGCGCAATTCTTGAGAAGAAAAAATGACTTACGTTGTAACCGATAATTGTGTTCGCTGCAAATACACTGACTGCGTTTCTGTTTGCCCGGTCGATTGTTTTTACGAAGGTGAAAATATGTTGGTGATCGATCCAGAAGCTTGCATTGATTGCGGCGTTTGTGTTCTTGAATGCCCGGCTGAAGCGATTTCGCCTGAGTCACCAGACTTGTTAAAATGGGTTGAAATCAATCGTGAATATTCAAAAAAATGGCCGGTGATTACGAAGAAAAAAGATGCGCCAGCGGATGCAAAAGATTTCGACGGAATGAAGAATAAATTCGAAACACTTTTTGATCCACGTGCTTTTGGTGAGAAGAAATAAAACTCGATTAAGAAAAAATCAGCAGAGGCAAAAAACACTCAGCGATCTTTTGCTTTTTGCGGAGCAAATTCTGAAGAAACAGAGAATTTTTTAAATCTTAATTCCGCGTAAAAATTCTTCCAGAGGCATCGCTTTCTTTCCTTGGCGCTGTAAGATTAGAGGTCTTATTACTCCTTGCCCACACTGAATTGAGAAATCACTTTCTGAAATTTCTCCCACTGCATTTTCGCAAGAATTTTTGTCCAAAATTTCTGCTGAAAATATTTTTATCTTCTCTTCTTTAAACATGAAAGAAGCGCCAAGAGAGCCACTTAATCCACGGATATGGCAATCGATTTCTTCGGCAGATTTTTTCCAGTCAATTTCGCATTCAGACTTTTCGAGTTTTTTGGCGTAAGTGAGTCCGGCCTCGTCTTGTTTGATTCCGTGCAAATTTCCTTTTAAAGATTTAACCAAAAGCTCTGCGCCGATTTCTGAAAATTCTTTTTCTAATTCAGCGTAAGTTTCTTTTCCAGAAAGCTTGTAATCGAGCTTTGCGACGATTTCGCCACTGTCTAAACCCTTGTCCATTTTAATCACGCAAACTGCCGTTTCTTTGTCACCAGCCATAATTGTACGCTGAATTGGCGCAGCTCCACGCCATCTTGGAAGAAGAGAGGGGTGAATGTTGAAGCAGCCTAATTTTGTACCGTCGAGAATCTCTTGCGGTAGAATTAATCCGTAAGCAACGACTACTGCGGCGTCAGCATTGAAGCTAGAAAATTCTTTCTGCACCGCTGCATCGCGTAAAGTTTTTGGCGTGATTATTTTTAAACCATTTTGCAGTGCCAAATTATGAATCGGCGAATTTTGTAATTTATGCCCGCGACCACCGATTTGTGGCTCTCGGCTGTAGACAGCAACAATTTCAAATTTAGGATCATTATTCTGTTGGGCGAGTAACTTTTTTAAAGTTGGACAAGCAAACTCAGGCGTGCCCATGAAGATTATTTTCATTAAATGTTGGTTAGAAAAAAATTATTTTTACTCGGGATTTTTGTTGTGATCACGGTCACATTTTGTGATTTGTTAAGCAAGCAACTGATCTTTTCTCTCTTAGAGCAACAAGGCTCAATCAATCCTGAAATTCAAATCTTCAGCTTTTTTTCACTGGTAAAAGTTTTGAATCACGGCGTGAGTTTTGGAATGTTTAGCAATCTTGAAAACAGCCAAATTATTTTTTCTTGCTTGCAAGGTGGGATTGCGCTGGTGCTTTTTTTTTGGCTTTACCACAATGAAAAATTGCATTTTGCTTGGGCTCTTGGTCTGATTATTGGCGGGGCTTTTGGTAATGTAATTGACCGAATTCAAAATGGCGCAGTCGCTGACTTTTTGGATTTTCATATTTCTACTTACCATTGGCCAGCCTTTAATTTAGCTGACTCATGTATATTCATCGGAGTCGCAATTTTACTTTTAGACGATCTCCTATGTTCAAAAAAATCCTAATTTTATTTTTAGTTTTTGGCGGATTTTCTTGTGCTAAAGATAAGGATGATCCCTTAATAATGCCGCCGAATTTTGCCGAAATGCCCGACCCAAATAATCCCGAAAAACCTACGACCGAGCAAAGCGAAGAAAGCGTTGCGCGGTTGAAGGAGCTTTTGCTGCAGAGCAACGAGTAATTTTTATCCCTTCGTCGATTGATCAGAATTGAGACTTCTTGAGCTTTAACTGAAGCAGATCTCGAATCTGTTCGACCGACGTAAACACTTAATTTTTAAACAACATGTTCATTTCTCAAGCCTTCGCACAAGAAGCTGCAGCTGCAGCTCCACAATCTTTTTCTTTCGCAAGCTTTGTTCCGCTAATTGCAATTTTTGCGATTTTTTACTTCCTTATTATTCGTCCGCAAAGCAAGAAAATGAAAGACCATCAAGAGCTGGTGAATAACCTAAAAACTGGAAATAAAGTTGTGACCAACGGTGGAATTATTGGCGTGGTGAAAGAAGTTCTGGTTAAAGAAAACCAAGTTGAAATCGAAATTGCTGAAGGCGTTCGTGTAAAAATTATGAAAAATTACGTCTCTGATTTCGTTCAAGAAGAAAACAAAAAAACTAAGTAAAAAATGCTTCATTTCTCCAAAGCCAAAATTCTTTTTATTTCGTTAATCTGTCTTGCCTCGATCATTTATGCGGCTCCATCAATGTTGATTGGAAGTGGCGAATCTTTCGTTCAGAAAATTTTGCCACAGCAAAAAGTGAATCTTGGTCTCGATTTACGCGGCGGATCGCAGCTGATGCTCGAGGTTGATTTTGATTACTACGTTAAAGAACAGCTCACAAATTTGCGCGACGAAATAAAAAATTCTTTTCGCGATGAATCTGTGCGTGTAGTGCCAGAGCTAGCTGGCAGTAAAATTATTTTTACTCTTACTGACGAAGAACAGAAAAAATTGGCGAAGAAATTAATTAAAAAACTTAACGGAAATGTTGATGTTGATGAAAATTCTGGTCAGTTTCAGGTCTATTTTTCTGACGCAGAATTGGTGGTGATTAAACAAAACCTGATCAAGCAATCGATTGAAATTATTCGTCGTCGTATTGACGAAAATGGCACAAAAGAACCAACGATTCAGGCGCAAGGTGAAGACAGAATTTTGCTGCAAGTTCCAGGAATTGAAAATTCTTCTGAGCTTAAATCTCTGCTTGGAAAAACTGCGAAAATGACTTTTCATTTCTTAGCCGAAAATCACGCGGAACAAGATGTAATGCGGTTGTTTGATTACGAAAATCGTCAATATCCAGTTAGGAAGGAAGTGGTTTTAAGTGGCGATTTACTTACCGATGCCAACCCAACTTACCACGAAGGAATGCCGGCGGTGAATTTTCGTTTTAATGCTGTTGGTTCACGTAAATTTGCGCAAATTACCAAAGATAATGTTGGTAAAATTTTGGCAATCGTGCTCGACGGAAAAGTGGTTACTGCGCCTAGAATTAACGGCATAATCAATCAAGGCTCAGGAGTAATTTCAGGAAATTTCACCACAAAAGAAGCGAGTGAAGTTGCGCTTTTGCTCAGAGCTGGCGCACTGCCAACGCCTCTTAAGGTTGTTGAAGAAAGAACTGTTGGCCCATCACTTGGCCTTGACTCAATAAATAGCGGTAAGCTCTCAGTGCTTGTCGCAATTGGCTTCATCGGCAGCTTTATGCTTTTGTTCTACGGATTTTTTGGCTTACTCGCCAACGTCGCAATGCTAATAAATATTGCGATTATCATTGCCGTTCTAGCCGCGATTGGCGCAACTTTAACATTGCCAGGAATTGCTGGAATCGTGTTAACAATGGGCATGTCGGTTGATGCCAATGTGTTAATTTTTGAGCGCATCAAGGAAGAATTGCGTGAGAAAAAAGCTGTGCTTGCTTCAATCGAGCTCGGCTTCAATCAGGCTTTCCGTACAATTATAGATTCGAATTTAACGACGTTAATAGTCGCCTTTTTCCTTTATCTTTTTGGCAACGGTCCAGTGAAGGGTTTTGCGGTAACACTTTCAATCGGCATTCTTTCTTCAATGTTTTCAGCGATTATTTTAACGCGAATGTTGATTGCGATTTGGTTGAAAAAAGTGAGACCGAAGAAACTTAATTTGATTTAATTAGGGGGATCCACCCTGAGCTCGTCGAGGGGTGCACATGCTTCGACAAACTCAGGGTGACTACGGTTAATGAAGCACGTAAAACTACTTTTCCCACTGCTGCTTTTTTTCTCTTCAAACTCCTTTGCCGTGCCAATGGGAGGGAAATTTAAGTCTGATCCAAACGCGCAAACAATTTTAAAAGCTGACGAAATTGACGGCGACCGAGTTCGTAACATTATGACCGCTAGCGGGAATGTTGAAGTTACTCGCGATGGTTCGGTTGTTTACGCTGATCAAATCATTTACGACAAGGGTGGAGCAAAGATTCGGGCCCTTGGCCACGTGCGAGTTAAAAATCTTGAAATCGGTAACATGCTCGCCAAAGAAGCTGAGATGAAGGATGATTTTAGTAAGGGCACTTTTCTCGAAAGCAGAATATTTTTTAACGACGGCTCCTATCTTTTTGCTTCACGCATGGATCGCGAAGATCCAATGACGACAACACTTTACAGCTCAGTTTTTTCGATTTGTCCGAATGAAGAAATTAGCAAAGACAATACGCTTGCAGGAAAGACTTGGGACTTCGCCTCGCTCAAATCGAGCAAAACAGTAATCGACCGCAAAGACGGTAAAATCAGGGGAAAACACAGTATTTTTAGAATTTACAACGTGCCGATTTTTTACACGCCTTACTCCAGCATCGCAATGCCGAGCAAAGAAAAACAATCCGGCTTTTTGCATCCTTCTTACAATCGCACGACGAATTTTGGTATTGGCTTCAAAACTCCTTACTACGTCAACATCGCGCCAAATATGGATTTGACGGTAACGCCGCAACTCTATCCAACTAACAACCAATTCATCCTTTTGAATGATTTTCGTCACCTAACAGCTTACGGTGATTACAAAATAAATCTCGAAGTTGCGAATAATAAAGTCGTCAACACCAACAACCTTACAGTCGTAAAACGTACCACCGACAAATATCGCGGAAGCCTTGTTGGTAGAGGCAGATTTGACTTTACCACCAACACTGGGGCTGAATTCAACATCAACACAATTTCCGACCGCGACTACATGCGCGACTATCACATGAGTTATTTGGCCTACACCGCTTCAACAGCTAATGTAGATTACATCAAAGGGCGGGATTACTACGCGATTAAAACAGTAAGGGTGCAAGAACTTGAAAATACAACTTACCAAGATGCCGCGCCATTTGTGCTGCCATCGCTTGATTCTCACGTTGAAACTAAGCCAAGATTTTACAAAGAAAAATTTGCGCTGACTTCAAACATTACTAATCTTTACCGCAAAGATGGTCTTGAATACCGGCGCGCCACGACGATCCCGGAAGTTATATTGCCATTTAATTTTGGCGGAAATTTATTCACACTTAATTCCAAGGTGCAGGGCGATTTTTATTGGCTTGAAGACAATTTTAAAAATACACCGCAGACCAACTACTACCAGCCCGTGCAAACCAATTACAAGCCGGAACTCTCGGCGAATTGGCGCCTGCCACTGATCAAAAAATATGAAAAAAATACTTTGCTGGTTGAGCCAATGGCGAGCCTGGTAATGAGTTCCTACAAAAAAGATTCGAGCAAAATACCGAATGAAGACAGTAACAATTCCGAACTTACGGTTAGTAATCTTTTTACCTCGGATCGGATTTATGGTTTTGATCGCAACGAGGCGGGGCAGCGCACTAGCTACGGCGTTAAGTCATCTTTGTTCAATAAGTTTGGTGAATTTGGCCTAACTGCTGGGCAAAGTTATCGAATTGTTGACCGCGCTCAAGACGTTTCGATTCGCGGTTTCTCAGATAATAATCGTTCGAATTACATTGGTCAGGCAATGTATAGGGCGAAGAAATATCTTATTCTGACTTACGCTTTTCAGCTCAATGAATCTAATTTTAGAAATGACGTCAACCAACTTACCGCTAGCTTGCAACTGAGTCGCCTTACATTTTCTACTGACTATTTGTTGTTGCGTAAGAGCGCGCAAAACGCAACACAACGCGAACAAGTTAGCATCACTTCTTCAATTAAATTGTCAGATCTTTGGAAGACGAAATTAGTCGCGATTAAAGATTTGGTAACTGATCGCATGCTCTCGCGCGGAGTTACAATTTACCGCGACGGTTGCTGCACATTATTTAGTTTTTCAATGGTTGAGAGCAGTCCAATTAATCTCACTAAACCACAGCGAACGTTTAGTTTTTTGATTACGTTTAAGAATCTGTAAGGAGCTCTTCGCCGAAGAAAAATTCGCCGCCAAACTTGCCTTGGCTTCAACTTCGTTCGATCGGAGGAATTTTTATACTGAGCGCAATTCAACTACTCGATCTGCCTTTTTCGCTAACTCTAAATTGTGCGTAACCACCAAGCATCCAATTTTGTGATTCTTCACCAAATCTCTAAGTAGAGTAAAAATTTTCTCCGACAATTCTAAATCAAGATTTCCCGTTGGTTCGTCGGCAAGAATTAATTTTGGTTTGCCGACAATCGCGCGCGCTATTGCCACTCGCTGTTGCTGACCACCTGACAATTGCGCTGGTTTGTGATTTAAACGATCAGCTAAATCAACTTCCTGCAAAGTTTTTGTCGCTGCTGCGAATGCTTCTTCGCGGCTTTTCCCCTGAATTAACAAAGGCAAAGCAACATTTTCCAAAGCAGAAAATTCCGGCAGTAAATGGTGAAATTGATAAACGAATCCGAGGTGATTTTTGCGGAGCTCGGTGCGTGTTTTGTCATCAGCTTTTGAGGCATCAATGCCATTAATCCACACCTCTCCGGAAGTTGGAGAATCGAGCAATCCTGCGATTTGTAACAAGGTAGTTTTTCCTGATCCCGAAGGGCCAGTGAGCGCGACTAATTCAGCTTCTTTAATTTCTAAATTTATTTCACCAATCGCGGTAATTTTTTGATCAGCTTGAAAGAAATTTTTGGTGACGTTAATTAGTTTTAGAACCATTTGTTTTTTTGCAGTGTATTGAAGCATGACTGGACCCCCGCTTAGGCAGGGGTCCAGGAGAAGTTTAAGAAAAGTGTGTAACTTTTATTTACTTCTTCTTTTTTCTCTTCTTCGGCCCGTCTTCATCCTCGTCATCGCCGAAATCATCATCTTCTTCTGACTCTTCATCTTCATTTTCTTCGTCTTCGTCTTCGTCGTCTCCCTTGGGTTTCTTTTCGTCTAAATCAAAATCGTCGAAATCGTCTTTTTGTGTAGATCTTTGTTCGCCGGTTAATTTGTCTTTTGCGGTAGTGACAATTTTGTCTTTCGCTTCCTCGAAATCGATTTTGTAAATCGCTGCATATTCGCTAGTTAAGCGGTAAATCGCAGTTTCGTAAATAATTCTTTCTGAGTAAGATCTTTCAGAATCTTCAATGTCACGAGTCAAATCACGAATTACTTCGGCGAGCAAAACAATGTCGCCAGAATTAATTTTTGTTTCGTATTCTTGAGCGCGACGCGACCACATTCCTTTCAGTTTTTTGATCCCGCTACGCAGGATTACAAAGACCTCATCCATTTCTTGTTTTAAAACTAAATGGCGCAGACCAATTTTTTTGACGCTGCCAGCGGGGATTTTAATTGTTAATCTTTCGCGCTCGAAAGCCATTAAGTAGCAGCTGAAATTCTGTCCGTTAATTACGGTTTTTTCGATTCCAGAAATTTTGCCTACTCCGTGTGAAGGGTAGATTGCGTAGTCGCCGACTTTAAAATTAAGTTTTAAACCCTCTTCTGATCTGCGAATGACAATTGCCTTTTTTGCCACTTCAAACTTTCTGCTGTCGTAAGGTCTGAAAGCAGGAGCTTCAGGCTCTACTTTAGCTGGGGCTGGTTTTTTTTCTGTTGAACCGCGAGCCAAAATTGCCTTTACCAGAGAGTTTTTTTCAGCTTTTGTAACTGGCTTCGGGATGAATTCTTGCTTTGCTCCTTTCTTCTTTTTTACTTCTTTTTTCTTTGGGGTTGG
>CAMBFP010000041.1 GCA_945865745.1 Rhizobium sp. Q54
CAGGCTTGCGCCCATTGTCCAATATTCCCCACTGCTGCCTCCCGTAGGAGTCTGGACCGTGTCTCAGTTCCAGTGTGGCTGATCATCCTCTCAGACCAGCTACGGATCATTGCCTTGGTGAGCCATTACCTCACCAACTAGCTAATCCGATAGAGGCTCATCCAACAGCGATAAATCTTTCCCGCCGAAGCGGTGATATATGGCATTAGCACTGATTTCTCAGAGTTATTCCTTACTGCTGGGAAGATTCCTCTACATTCCTCACCCGTTTGCCACTGATGTATTGCTACACCCGTTCGACTTGCATGTGTTAAGCATACCGCCAGCGTTCGTTCTGAGCTAGGATCAAACTCTCAAGTTGAGAATAATGATAATAGCTATCTCACTAGAAGGGCTCTCGTCCTTCTGTTGTTGAGCACTTTTGCTCGCTTGCGCTACAAAAGTGACAACTTTTCCCCTAATAAAAGAGGAAAAACTCAAATTCACTAACGTGACTTTAAGCGATAGTTTTTTTGCGAACGAAACTATCGCCTTTATTTTTCTTATTTTCCGTTTTTTGCCCCTGTTTGAATAAGGACATAAACGCGACTATTCACGATGTAAAACAACAACTTATGAAAGAAGGAAAAGAACTGTCGCGAAGGACAGACATCAGATCTCTAAACCAAAAGAGGGGGCGCAACGTACGAACCAAATTTTTGTTGTCAAGCAGGCAAAGTAAATTTTCTTAGATTGAGGCTTAATTCTGAAGAAAATTTTGTACGAATGCAGTAAGCAGAAGCTTTGGCGGCAGAGCACTATTCTTCATCTTAATTTCTAATTGTTGCAATTCGGACAAGTTTTCTATCAAAAAAACTTTCGATAAATTTTTTAGCGCTAAGCGAAATTCTGCTTCGGTCTTAAAAAATAGACGCTGATTTTTTACCGCTTCGTCAAAACCAATTCCAGCAGAGTCAATCTCCATGCGGGCTTGGTAAAGTTTTTGTAAAAAGTTAGATAAAAATCGCGCCAGTGTAATCGCTTCAAATCCGTCGCGAAAAAGTTTTTCAGCAGTAAGTAGGGCCGAATCAAATCTTTGAGCTGCAAAATTTTCGACGAATTCATTGGCAGAAATTTCAGCTTCAGAAGCGCTCAGCTTCTTGACCAATTCAACAGTGAGATTTTTTTCTTCACCTAAAAAAACTAAAATTTTTTCAAGCTCAGCTAAGATAATTTGGCGATTTTTTCCAAATTTTTCAAAAAGAATTAATGTAACATCCAAATTGAATTTAACCTTGTGGCGCAAGAGTTCATCGGCAATGAATTTTTTTATCACGCGCTCATCATCCTCGTAACATGCGATCGCGGCAAAGTGTGAATTTTCTTCGCAAATCTTGCGCAGAGGCGAGGATTTATCGAGATCCCCACCTTGAATTAAAATAAAATTATCACTTTTTTTTGCGAAATCCTGATCAGAAAAAAGCATCTTTAAGGCCGCGCCAGCTTGAGCATCACAATCGCGAATCAAAATTAATTTTCTGCCGCCGAGCATTGAGTAAGAAAAAAACTCATCCGCCAAAATCGCTTTATCTTCGACCAATTTTTCCTTGCTAATATTAGCGACTAAAAATGGATCGGATAAATTTGGCGCAATTTTTTTTGCGATCAGATTAAAGCGATAATTAACGAGCGCGGCTTCCGGCCCAAACAACAAACAGCCAGCAATTTTTTCTTGCGCGATGCGTTGAATGTAGGGCTCGATTTGGTAATTAGAAATTTTCATGGCGCGCTTCTTAGGGGCGAAAATCTAAAATAAAATTATCTCGTAATCCCGGAGTCGTTTTTAGTTTCTGGTGTCGCAACCTTTTCAACCCAAGATTTTGTTGCTGTTGACGTCCGGTCCTCAGCCTCTCTTTCTGTGGCTAATTGCACTTCTGATCGTGCAAAAACTTCCTGCGTTTTCTCTTGTGCAGAAGCGAGGTATGGAGCGAGAACTTCTTCGCGAAGTTTTTCAAAATCTTCGGCTGTTTTAAATTTTTCTGCGATTGCCTCTCGATCGATAATTCCGGTTTTTTTGTCGATAAAATTTTCTACTAGATAATCGTGCAAGGCCTCATGAGCTGGTGCGTAAGCAGCAATAATTTCTGTGTGAAAATCGGCGAAATTTTTTGGTAGTTTGCCTTCGGCAGCGAGTTCGTTTTGCCAGGCTTCCAAGTTATTATTTTTGCCCGTGCTGAGATCGAGATGTTGCCAGTATTTTCGCCAACACTCGCCATCTTCTTCGGCAACAAACTTACTGTCTTTGTTGGTTTTGCCGAGAAAATATTCGTCCATCTGTTTGGCGTAATCATGGCCGGGCATGGTGAGAATTAAATGTTTAGTAATTACGTCAGTTTGAGTAATGACCGAATTTGTCTCCACCGCTACTTCGCTTTCTTTCGCAGCTTCTCCCGATTTAAAATAATCAAAAGAAAAAGGCATTGTCGCATGCATTTCGCTGGCATTGCCGGGGAAATGGCCAATGTGCCAAATATGAAATTTATCCTTTCCGTTATTGCGACCAGAAACCGTCTCCGCCTTGTCATTAATGGCCCCAATCATGATCCCAAGAGAATAGCTTGTGGCGTAGAGAGCTGCTTTTTTGTCGGAACCTCCATCGGGCACGCAATGTTCTCCAGCATCAAAAGCATCGAGGTAAAGCTGATGAACTTCTTTCGCTTGAGCGTGATTCAAGGTCAAGGCGTTAGGCATCCCGCAAATCATCTTCGCCAATTCCGCAGAAAATTTTTCTAAATCAGCAATGCTTGAACACAGGCCGCCAGCGGAGAGAGGTATTTCCCCGGTTTGAGTGTGAGTGAGGGGATTGCTGCTAGAGCTTTCTTTTGCGGGTTGAATGTTGGCGGTGTCGTAATCAAGTACGCCCGCGATCTTGACGACATCGCTAGCAACTTTTCGCGGCTCGGCCATTTCATCCGCGGGCCGGGTGTGAGCTAAACCAAGGCGATCAATCGTTCTTGTTTTTAGCTCTTGACGATAACTCCCTGAATCAGAAACCAGGCTCATCAAATCTTCGGCGAGCATGAAAGTTGGATTGCCGTAACTGAAAGTTGTTCCAACTTTTTCCGGCATAAATTTTACCGAATCAGAGGCGATGACACCCGGATTGTCGCCTACAAATTTTGGATCATTGGTGAAGTAACTCGATTGCTGAATAAGTCCGTTGCGATGGCTCAGAAGTTGTTCCGGGGTCACGTGTTCGCAGCCTTTTTCTGTCAGCACTTTTTCATATTTTGCGATTTCAACTTCTCTCTCCGGATGGCATCCTCGCGCCACCTGCAAGACGTCCAACGCGGTCGCCTCCATTCTTTTCTCGCCAAATTTTCCTTCAACGGCCATCAGCGCCGCAGTCGCTCCACAGAAACTTTTAGAGACGCTCATGATCCAGCCTTCGCGCTCCTTTTCTTCCGGCGCGGATTGAGGATTTGCCCCAATAATTGTGGAAAGGTCGCTAGGATATCGTGAATTTGTTGCGCTAATTTCTGGCGCGATTTCGATTTCTGCAATGGTTTTGGCGCCTTCTTGCGGAGATGTTGAATTAAAATCTTTTGACATGTTCTTTGACTTAAGTTTGGAGGTTGGTACCGAGGTATTTTTCACCCAAAAAATCAAAAATTTTTTAGCAAAACTCGACATCGTCATCACGAAAACAGGAATGGCGCGGAAAGATTGAATCCAAATTAACGAACTTTTACAGGGGCGGTGCGTAAAGAATTAAGAATTAATTTGTCGGAGGCGTCTCGCAAAATAATTAGTTTTGATATTGACTATCAGTTAGATGATAATTATTCCCACAGGCTCAAGAAATCAAAAATAAGTGAAAATGATTATTTCGAGCTACAAAAAATCGCACGTCTTCGCCTTGTTTGCCGCAGCTTTTGTACATGGAGGATTGGTCGCCTGGTCTTTAATGCCATCTGATCCAATGGTTATTAACCAACAGGCAATTCAAGTAAGTTTTGTTGCGCCGTCAGCAAATGAAAGAAAGAATGAAAATCTTTCTCGTGAGAAATCTGTGTTGAATTTTGAGCATGAAAATGCCCTTAAACAGAAGCAAAACAAAGAAGAAAAACTTGAGGGCAAAGAATCCAAAGTTGCTGGAAAAGAAACTTCTGGTCGAGTTGATCCAAACGCGATTGCAACTAGAGCGGCAGAAAGCGAGCCGGTTTTTAACGCGGAATATTTAAATAATCCCGCGCCTTATTATCCCGCCTTGGCAAGGCGCAAAGGCACTCAGGGAAAGGTTTTGTTGAGCGTTTTGGTTAAAGTGGATGGCACTCCGGCCTCGGTTCAAGTTTCTCATTCAAGTGGCTCGCACGATTTAGACGAAGCGGCGCTTGATGCCGTGAAGCAGTGGAAATTTATTCCCGCGCGCAGCAAGGGTAAATCGGTTGAGGCTTCTGTGGTCGTTCCGGTTGAATTTAAAATTATTTAAACTCGTTAATCACATTTTTTCGCTGGTTGAGCGAAGTCGAAACCAAGAAAATCGGCGTATAACTTTCTTGGTTTCGACTGCGCTCAACCAGCGAAAGTTTTATAATTATTTTTCGCTCAACCGGCGAAAGTTTTACAATTATTTTTCGCCGAACCGGCAAAACTTTTACAATTACTTAAAATAAAATGGATTTCATTCACGCTTTCGCGCAAGGCAATGCAGTTTTAATTTCGGTTTTTTTACTGCTAATCGTGATGTCCTTCGTCAGTTGGTACATTATTTTTTGGAAAGGTCTTTTGCTTCGCCGCGAATATTTGGCTTACAAAAAATTCTACGCTGAGCACGTAAAAATTCAGAATTGGCCCACTAAAAATTTAGTCGGAAGCGAAAATTTAAAAACAGTTGAAGGCGCAGTAAATTTTTTAATCACCGAAGTAAAAAATTTAGAAAAAGTTTTGCCTCAATATCTTGGGCACGAAGCAAAAAAAGAAATCCTCACAATGCATTTGCTGCAAGTTTTAGATGAAACTCGCTCATGGCTTGACAAGGGCTTAACAGCTCTCGCCTCAATCGGATCTTCCGCGCCATTCATCGGATTATTTGGAACGGTTTGGGGAATTTACAATGCGCTGCAAAGCATCTCAGCACAAGGAAATGCCGGACTTTCCGCCGTTGCTGGCCCAATGGGCGAGGCCTTGGTTGCAACTGCAATCGGCTTATTCGCCGCAATTCCAGCGGTTCTCGCCTATAACACTTTCGTTCGTCTCAATCGTCTTTTGGTGCAAAATCTTCGCCATGTTGCTGAGCAACTCACCGTTTATTTGTCGAACGATGCGAAATAATTTCGAGCGCGAAGAGCTTCAGGCCCCACTCTCCGAAATAAACATGACGCCGCTAGTTGACGTAATGCTTGTGCTCTTAGTAATTTTTTTAGTCACCGCGCCGATGCTAAATAGCGTGATCAAACTTGATTTGCCGGCAGAAAGCGCAGCACAAATTAGTGAAGAAAAAACGGTAACAATCTCCGTAAAATCAGACGGAAAATATTTTTTAAACGACGAAGAAGTCTCTGTTGGCGCGCTCGAAGCGCAGTTAAAAATTTTGGCGAAAAAAAATCCAAAACAACAAATTCATCTGCGCGCTGACGTAAATGTTAATTACGGTAAAGTTAGTCACCTGCTTGCAGCTTTACAGCGCGTTGGGCTGTCGAATATCGGATTCATCACTGAGCCGAAATGAATTATTAAGAATTAGATCTGAATTTATGCGTAACGGTAAAATTTTTGCGTCTTTGCTTTCATTGTCTCTCATTGTTAATCAATCTTGGGCAAAGGAATTAAAGCCCAAAACATCCACAACATTGCCGAGCGTTGTAGTTACTGCTACCGCCGAAAAAGAAGGTAGAGTTGATGGTTATAAAACCGGATCAAGCAGCAGCTCGATGAGAGTGGAAACGCCTTTGCTAGACACGCCGCAATCAATTTCAGTGGTAACCCAAGAGCAAATTCGCGATCAAAATATTACTAAAATGGAAGAGGCCGCGCGCTATGTTCCGGGTGTTAATGTGCAAATGGGCGAGGGGCATCGCGACCAAGTAACTATTCGCGGCATGACCAACGGCACTAATGGCACTACCTCCAATTTTTTCATCGATGGCGCGCGTGATGACTCAGAATATATTCGTGATTTTTACAACACCGATCGTGTTGAGTTTTTGAAAGGTCCAAACGCTCTGGCCTTTGGAAGAGGAAGTCCGGGTGGCTTGATTAATCGTATTTCAAAAAAAGCTGATGGCCTACAAAAGCGCAGATTAACTCTTTCTGGCGGCTCTTATGAAGATCGTCGCGTTGAAATGGATCTTGGCGATCGGGTTAATGAAAAGTTTTCGCTGCGCTTAAATTCAATGTATCAAAAATCTAACAGCTACCGCGATTACGCGGGACTTGAGCGCTACGGCTTTAATCCAACCGCGTCTGTTGAGCTTGGTGAAGACACTAATTTGCAAGTTGGTTACGAGCATTTTGATGATGCTCGCACTGTTGATCGCGGCATTCCTGCGCAAAATGGCGCGCCTTACAAAACCAGTCCTTCAGCTGCTTTTGGCTACCCAAACGAGAATAAATCGAATAGCAAAAACAACTCTTTTTACGGCATTATTACCCATAATTTTGATGCCACATTGCAGCTAAAAAACAACGCTCGCTACAGCAATGCTCATAAATTTTACCGCAATTCTGTGCCAGGCGCCATCAGCGGAAACAGCTTGGCCATCACTGCTTACCAAGCCAAAACCGAGCGCGAGAGCTTTACCAACCAAACTGATTTAATTAAAAAATTTGAAACCGGATCAGTCAAACACACCGCCTTATTTGGCACTGAAATCACCACTCAGCACTCTACTAAAGTTAGAAATAACGGAATTTTTGACAGCACAGGAACGACCAGCTCGAGTGTTTCACTCAGCAATCCAATCAGCTACGAATCTATTACTTACAACACTATTGCCATTAGCAACAAATCCGACGTCCGTGTTTTTGCTGGCTATTTGCAAGATCAGGCCGAGATCAACGACTACGTGCAATTAACCGCGGGATTACGCCTGGATCGTTTTGAAGTTAAGCTCAAAGACAAAGCAAATAATCAAAATTTTGAGCGTGTAGACACCATGATTTCACCGCGCGCAGGCTTGGTGGTAAAGCCGCAAAAATCCGTTTCGCTTTACGCAAGTTACGGCGTCACTTATTTGCCAAGCTCTGGCGATCAATTTGATAGTTTGAGTGTTACAACCAATTCTTTGCAGCCAGAAAAAATCGATAATTATGAAGTTGGCGCCAAGTGGGATGTCAATCCAAGGCTGAATTTGTCTACCGCTCTCTACCAACTTGATCGCAGCAACACTCCAGCTTCTGATCCAAGTGGTTCGGGATACTTGGTGCTTACCGGCCAATCGCGCACCAGGGGTATTGAGTTCGCCACAACCGGAAAAATAACCGAGAAATGGCAGGCTATTGCTAGCTACGCCTTCCAAGAAGCCGTCGTTACTAATGCCACAAAAAATTATGTCGCGGGTAGTAAAGTTGCTCTCGTGCCGCACAACACTTTCGCGCTTTGGAATAAATATGAATTCACCTCGGCCTGGTCGAGTGGCCTTGGGATTATTAGCCAATCCGACCAATTCGCCGACGCTAATAACTCAGTAAGGCTAAAAGGATTTACCAGATTTGACGGCGCAGTTTACTATAAAATCAGCCCTTCGCGCCGCTTGCAAATAAATGTCGAAAATATTTTTGATCTTGGCTACGCGCAAACTGCGCACAGTTCTACCAACATTCTTCCTGGTTCACCAAGAGCATTCAAAGCTGCTTTGATTGCAGATTTTTAGTCGGGTTGTTGAACGTTGGCTTTATTACTTAACCAAATAATTTTTGAAAAAATTCTTTAAAAAGCTTCATCTTTATTTTGCTTTAGCGCTGTGCATTCCTTTGATTTTACAGGGCTTAACCGGCGCAACTTTAGTTTTTCAGCGCGAAATTTCTGACGCGATTTTGCGTAAAAATTATAATTTTTCTGAAGGGCAAAAAGCCGAAGAGATTTTATTAATTGAGGCGGGAAAAAAAATCGCGCCGCCGGAATTTGTTTTTCAGTCAGTAAAAATTTCCGCTGCCGCAAGTTTGCGTTTTAGTAAAAATGGCGAGAAGAAAGAATGGATTGAAGTCTTGCTAGACCCAGTCTCGCTCGATGTTTTAGAAATCAGAAATCCAGACAAAAACTTTTTTAAAATCGTAAAAAAATTTCACGAAAATTTGTTACTGCCCAAAGAAATCGGTAAAAACATTGTCGGAATTTTTGGCGTTGTAATGCTCTTCATGTGCGTGAGTGGATTGGTAATTTGGTGGCCTAAGCAAAAATTCTCACGTCAGGCCTTCACTTTTAAATTTGCTGCAAAGGGCAGGCAATTTCATCGCGGCTTACACGGAGCAGTAGGTTTTTGGTTTTTGATCCCGCTTACTCTCACAAGCATTACAGGCATTTACTTAATTTATTTTAAAGAGCCTGGCTCAAATAAAATTTGGCACGCAATTCACGAAGGCACTGTGCTTGGACTATCTTCCAAGATCGAAGTTTTTCTCGTCGGATTCTTGCCGCTGCTTCTTTCAATTACTGGAATCTGGTTGTGGCTGATTAAAAAAAGAGACAAAAAAATTTCT
>CAMBFP010000042.1 GCA_945865745.1 Rhizobium sp. Q54
CAACTTGCCCGATATTTTCCTGAAGATTTTTTTTCGCCCAGATTTTACTAACATTCTGATCTAGCGCTAATCCTTGCGGCACAACTTCTCGTGCGAATGTCTCGTAATAAATTCCTACTCCGCGCGGAAAACAAATTACCGGAGTTTTAGGATGTAATCTTCTGATTTCAGTGACGATTTTTTTTGTTGGTTCAATCACCCATTTTCGCAACTGTTCTGGCGGTAAAACTCCAGCCCAAGAATCAAATAATTTTACGACGTCTGCGCCAGCTTTAATTTGAAGACACAAATATTGAATTACGCTTTGGGTTAAAATCTCGATTAATTCTGCAAAGAAATTTTCATTTTCGATTGCGGCGCGACGCGTTGCTTCAAAATTTTTTGAACCTCCCCCCTCAATCATGTAGCAAGCTAGAGTCCAGGGAGATCCAGAAAATCCGATCAAAGCCTTATCTTTACCAAGCTTTGATTTTGTTAATTCTAAAGCTTCAAAAACTGGCGAGAGATGTTTAGCGATATTTTCGCTGTGTAAATTTTTTAATTCGAATGAGCCAAGTTTTGGTCCTTCGTTTTTTACAAATTCAACTTTCACTCCGAGAGCGTCGGGAATAACAAGAATGTCGGAGAAAATAATCGCTGCATCGAAGTTAAAACGAGTGATTGGTTGGAGTGTAACTTCACTAGCTAGTTTTGGGGTGTAGCAGAGCTCTAAGAAGTTTTTTACATTCGATCTTATTTCGCGATATTCTGGTAAATATCTTCCTGCCTGACGCATGATCCAAATCGGAGGTGTCAGAGTTTTATTTCCGTTCAGAGTATTAATTAATTTATTCATTTATTCTTATTATTTTTATTAGAGCTGTGGATTTGTTGATGAAGTTTTTAACTATTTTATTAACAAAGAAAACCCTTTAATATCAAGGGTTGAGACTAAGTTATTAACATGTTAAAAACTTTTTAAAATCTTTTAAACATGATGAAAACTTGTTAAGAAAAATAATAAGTTTTTTGTCAGAAAAAAAACTGTGAATAAACCCGAAGTTATTAACATGAAATCAACAATTGAAAAGAAGTTAACCGAAAATTTTCGACCTCAATTTTTAGAGGTGAAAAACAAAAGCCATCTTCATCGCGGACATCTCGAAGATGAAAGTGGCGAGACTCATTTTGAAGTGGTAATTGAGGCGGAGTGTTTAAAAAAACTCGGAAGAATTCAGGCGCATCGAAATATTAATTCTGCGCTGAAAGACGAGTTTGAAAAAGGCGGGCTGCACGCTCTGGAGATAAAGATAAAATTTGCATAAATTTTCGACCCTATCGCTTCATCGCCGCTTAAGTTGGGGGGATTGGCGGTCGTCTGATAGCAAGCGAAAATTTCCTTAAAACAGTCTGTGTAAGAAATCTAGAAAGAGCCTTGTCGGCAGTAAATCTTACGCAACCGCCTTCTCTTTTTTCTGAACTATTGTGATCGATTTTTTGCCTTCTCTTTCCTCAACTTCTTTTTCGCTCAACAAAGAAATCTCAATCGCCTTACTGTCACTAATTCCTTTCTTGGTAACGCGCACAGACTTCACATTTTTTTGTGAAGGAATGTCGAACATTACATCGAGTAAAATATTTTCAGTAATCGCACGCAGGCCACGAGCGCCAGTTTTTCGCTCGATGGCGAGCTTGGCGATTTCTTTAATTGCTTCTTCGTCAAAAATTAGATCAATTTTATCGAGAGAAAAAAGTCGCTGATATTGTTTGGTGATCGCATTTTTTGGATCGACTAAAATTCGGGCGAGATCTTTTTTGGTTAAGCCCTCAAGCGGCGCGAGAACTGGAAGCCTGCCGACAATTTCTGGGATAAGGCCAAACTTAATCAAGTCATCTGGCTCAACTTTGCTGAAAATATCCTTACGAGTAGTGTCTTCTTTGTCTCTGACATCAGCGCCAAATCCCATTGATGCACTTGATCCGCGAGAAAGAATAATTTTTTCTAGGCCAGAAAATGCGCCGCCGCAAACAAATAGAATATTGCGAGTGTCGATCTGTACATATTCTTGCTGAGAAGATTTTTTCCCAGGCTGGGTGGGCACTGAAGCAGTTGTGCCCTCAATGATTTTCAACAAGCCTTGTTGCACGCCTTCGCCGGAAATATCGCGGCGAGTATTATCTTCAGATTTGCGAGCGATTTTGTCGATTTCATCGATGTAAACGATGCCGCGTTGAGCTTTTTCAATATCGAAATTAGCCGCTTGCAACAGGCGTGAAATAATGTTTTCAACATCATCGCCAACATATCCAGCTTCGGTGAGCGAAGTGGCGTCAGCAATGGTGAAGGGCACGTCTAAAATCTTCGCTAAAGTTTGCGCGAGCAAAGTTTTTCCGCAGCCAGTTGGCCCGATTAGTAGAATGTTTGATTTGTTAATTTCGACCGTATCAGCGTTGGCCGAGCTATTCGCATCGATACGTTTGTAGTGGTTGTAAACCGCGACCGCCAAAACTTTTTTGGCGTAACTTTGGCCAACAACATGTTCGTCGAGAATCTTGAGAATGTCTTGCGGCGTTGGCTTGGCGCCGTCAGTTTTTTGGAGCGGAGATTTTTTTTGCTCTTCGCGCAAAATGTCCATACCAAGTCCGATGCACTCGTTGCAAATCATTGCAGCGGGGCCGGCGACTAATTTTTTTACTTCGTGTTGAGTCTTGCCACAAAAGGAACAAGAAAGGTCTTTGTCGTTGTCTTTGGTCATTTTATTGTTCTGATTTTTCTGGACGGCGCTCGATCACTTCATCGATCAAGCCAAATTCTTTCGCTTTTTCTGGTGACATAAAGTTGTCGCGCTCCATTGATTTCTCGATGGCGGCGAACTTTTGTCCGGTATGTTTTGCGTAGATTTCGTTAAGTCTTTTTTTCAGGGCAAGAGTTTCTTGTGCGTGAATTTCGATGTCGGTTGCTTGACCTTGATATCCGCCGGAAGGCTGGTGAATCATGATGCGCGAGTTAGGCAGAGAGAATCTTTTTCCAGGAGCGCCGGCGGTAAGAAGCAACGAGCCCATTGAGGCGGCTTGTCCGATGCAAAGAGTGGCAACATCTGGGCGGATATATTGCATTGTGTCATACATCGCGAGACCAGAAGTGACAATGCCTCCTGGTGAGTTGATGTAGAAATAAATATCTTTTTTTGGATCTTCTGATTCTAAGAATAAAAGCTGCGCAACCACGAGTGACGAGACTTGGTCGTTCACTTGGCCGGAAAGAAAAATGATTCTTTCTTTGAGAAGGCGCGAGTAGATATCGTAAGATCTTTCGCCTTTGGCGGTTTGCTCAACCACCATTGGAACGAGGTAGTTAGCGTGGTCAGGGATGTTGTTGGACATGCTTGGGAGTAAGTTGGGAAGGAATTGCGACAACCTAAGAAACAAAAATCTTCAAAGCAATCTTGAAAGTCTTTTGTCTCTTCATAACTTGCGCGACCCTAAAATTCATCAGGAGAAAACATGGAAGAAAACAATATAGAAGTAACGCCAGAGGTAAACCCGCTGGAAGAAAAAATTGCCGAACTCGAACAAAAAAATACCGACCTAAATGATAAGCTGCTTCGCGCTTTGGCCGAGCTGGATAATGTTAGAAGAAGATCGAGAGAAGAAGTTGAAAAGACCGCGCGCTTTGCCATTTCTAGTTTTGCGACTGATTTAGTTGTGGTTGCTGAGAATTTTTTTATGGCGAGCGAAAATGCGCCGAAAGAAGAAATCGAAAAAAATCCCGCAATTAAAAATTACGCTGACGCAATCGTGATGACTGAAAAGGAGTTGCTAAAAATTTTGGAAAAAAATCAGGTAAAAAGAATTTATCCGCTTAATCAGCAATTCGATCACAATTTTCACGAAGCCATTGTGCATCTCGAATCTGAGGCCGAAGAGGGAGTGGTTGTGCAAGTTATTCAGTCTGGATATTCGATTGCTGATCGCCTGATTCGTCCGGCGTTAGTTGGGGTTGCGAAGGCGAAAGAGTAGTTAATGACGCTCTGAACAGCCCACAAATTCCTCACCAATCAGCGTCAGGGCGATTAGTGCGGCATCAAGCGATGTCACTAAACGCGGGATCAATCTCCTGCAAAACTATAGCCTCATCTTAAAAAACCCTGCTGTGTGGTGGGGGGTTTGGCGGTTGTTAAGAGTGTTCCTGGCGATTAATTGTCCGCCAACATTTTTTGTTCCCGGCTTTTTAGCGATCTGTTTTTAGTAGAAAATTTTCTTACTTTTTATCTATTCGGGAGTTGGGTTATTATCCAAAAAAAACTGCCCGATTTTGGCTGCATCGTATCCAGCTAAATATCTAATTACCTCTTCGCCTTGCTTGGCCACTGACAGAAAATAATTCTGTGAATCAGCAAGCATTTTTTCCAAACGCTCTTTGGTGAGTTGAGTCATCAAAAATCCATTCTTGGCAAATTCCTCGTCGGTAAATTTTTCACGATTATTCGCTACACGATTCTGCGCGCAGATTTCAGAAACTTGATCCAAGTCCGATAGTTCTGCGTGAGTGATTTTCATGTTTTTAAAATGTTGTTCAGGAGCGGTTTGGAGAATCTAGTGAGTATTATTTTTCACAAGATTCTCCGAGAATAACACAGGCGTTAGAACCTGTAAGCAACCCCAAGTTTAACCATGTTGATTCCAACATTGGCTTTGATCGTGCCGCCGCTAATAGTTGCCGCGTTTGCCGAGGTTAATTTCAAATCTTGGAATTTGTTATATTCCAGATTCATCACCCAGTTTTTTGCTGGCTGATAAGAAAGCCCTAAGCCGTAGAAAATAGAGGATTCTCTGCCGGTTTTTTTGGTAGTGACCGATGAGCCACTAACATCAGAAGTTTTGATTTCGTAGCCAAATGACGAAACGCCCACTGGCACATAAACCGCAAATTTATCACTCACATCGTAGCCAAGATTAGTTTGGAAACTAATCTGATTATTTAGCTTCACACTTTGCGAATAGAAATCGTCGCTTGATCTCGAATAGCCCGCCTTCACTTCGTTATTAATTAAATTGTAAGACAGGCCGGGTGCGATGAAGAAATCATTGAAGTTGAAAGCGTATTTGTAATTCACGCCAACGCTGTACCCGGAGTCCTTTTTATTGTGGCTGTAATATTGTGTGAGGTGTGCGTCATCGGCAGAATCAGAATTACTTTTAACCTGCGCCGAACTTCTAATTAGATCGATTCCGATAACCTCCCCTTCAGTTTTAGCAAGTGCCAAAGAGCTAGAAAATGCAGCAATCAAGGCCGTAGCGATTAAGATTTTTTTCATATTTTTGTGATTTGATTTTTTTGAAACATGGAAATCAAAACCGCCATCGCAACAAGATAAAAAGAGGAGAAAAGTGGATCAAAAGTGGCGACCGTCTTCTTCGCAGATTTAACTAATCGACACCGGTGGTGATGGCTTCAATTGAGCTTTGAAATAAAACTGTGGCGGGAGTTTTTTTTGTGAGGGGAGAATGGCAAGGGGTTTGTTTATTTTTAGGCACAAAAAAACCGACGACTCAGTTTTGGAGGCGTCGGTTTTTTGAAAGAATTAAATGAATTATTTTTTACAAACATCTCTTCTGTTTACAGGAACGATTGTCTGAGTATCAATCTTCCACATACTGCCGTCCACAAAGTCAATAATCATACCTACCGGCGCAAAGTAGACCCACAATATATTCGCCCAAAAAGATGGGGTAATACTTTTTCCTACTTGAAGCTGAGTTTCTTCATAACACTTATCTTTTACCGTAATGGTAGTGTTATTAAAGCTAGATGGGGAGGTAACTAAAGTTGTTGGAAGCTTACTTCTGTAAGCGCCATTTGGTGTCTTTATTTCAACAGCAACATTTTCAACATCTCCAGAGGCATTTGCTATTACAGATTGAGAGCCTCCGTTAAAAACTGTAGCGCAAGAACAGACAGCCAGTAGAGACGACAAAATAAGAAGTTTTTTCATGTTTAATTGATTTGGTTGGTAGAGAGAAAGTGGTGACCTAAGTAGCAAGTCTAGTTGTAAGGTCGAACAACATTCAAAAAAGTTAGTGGGTAAGGCAAGGTGATTTTTGAACTTAAAATCTAGGGACGGAGTAACCTAGGGACAATAATACCGATTAATTGTAGGATTTGACCGCGCTGTTTACATAATTAACTCAGCTTTACCCAAAACTTTAATCAACCATGTAAACTATTCCCTTCATGAAAATTCACAAAAGAGCGCGATTAAATCTTACAGTTTAGCTCTCTTCTCTTCTCGTAATGAATAGTCTGTTTGGAGGAATAATTGGGCGGGGTTGAAGCCGGCAGAAAGATTCTTGCAAAAGATAAGTCTCTACCTAGGTTGCGGCGCCCTTTTATCACAAGGTTGGGGATTATAGCTCAGTTGGTTAGAGCAGGATGCTCATAACGTCTTGGTCGTAGGTTCGAGTCCTACTGATCCCACCAGCTTACCCGAAATATTTGATTCCCTGGTCCCCAAGTGACGTAAGTCCACCTAGGTTTCTGCAATAATAAAAAACATGCCAAAAGTAAAAACAAACAGCAGCGCTAAGAAGCGCTTCAAAGTCACCGGCACAGGAAAGATTCTGCACAAGCAGGCCGGCAAGCGACACAATCTCGGCAGAAAAAGTCAGAGAAGAATTCGCAATCTCCGCAAAAGCGCAGTGCTTTCAGAGGGCCATACAGCCAGTGTTCTGAAGTTCAAAATGCCTTATAACCGCTAATTAGAATAACATGAGTCGTGTAAAAAAAGCTGTCACAAAAAAAGCCAGACACAAAAAGATTTTAAAGATGGCCAAAGGCTATCGTGGTCGCGCAAAGAGCTGTTTCCGTGTAGCAATCCAAAAAGTTGAAAAAGCATTACAATATGCTTATCGCGATCGCAAAGTTAGAAAAAGAGACTTCCGTGGTTTGTGGATTCAGCGTATCAACGCTGCGGTTCGTGAGCATGATATGATTTATTCTCGCTTCATTAGCGGATTAAAAGCTGCTCACATCGATCTTGATCGCAAAGTGCTTTCTGACCTTGCTATTCGTGAGCCAGAAGCTTTCGCACAAATCGTTGAAAAAGCTAAAAAAGCTCTAGTCGCTTAATGAAGCTCTACAACGTTCTCGTTAAAAGAAATCCAGCTGGGAAAATCGAAGATATTATCCTGATGAAGGATGGGTTTTCCTGGTTGGCATTTTTTTTTAATGGGCTGTGGTTCCTGTATTATCGGATGTGGAAAGAGTTTTTCGTTTTGATTCTTGTTAATGCTGTTTTTATTTTCTTTGCCAAAATCTCTTCGAATTTTGACCGAGTTTTACTTGAGACAGCTTTCATTTTTATGATTGCGCTTAATGCTAATTATTGGCGTGCAGAACATCTGAAGAAAAAAAGTTATGAGTTGGTTGGTATAGTTTTTGGAGCCAATCGCATTGATGCCAAGCTGCATTTTGCCGATGGTCTCGATGAAGAATTTGATGAGGCAATTCTTAATCCAAAGATAGCGTAATTATCGGCCGTGAAAATTTCTCACTTCATGCGCAAGGCCCTATTTGACAAGGATAATGGCTATTATCGCACTAAAAATCCCATCGGTAAAGATTCTGATTTTATTACCTCGCCCGAGATTTCTCAGGTCTTCGGTGAGTTGCTTGCTGCATATTTATTACAAATTTTCTCCACACAAAAAGGCAAAATTTCGCTAGTTGAAATGGGCGCCGGCAGAGGTGTTTTATTTTTTGATATCCTTGGTTCGATAAAAAAATTAGCAGAAAAGAATAATGCTTTGGCTGTTGATTTTCTTAATCGTGCGACATTTCACATTGTTGAAATCAACGAGGTCTTAAAAAAAATTCAGCAGGACAAATTATCTTCGGCATTATTGCCGCGCCGTGCTTGCGATGACAAAGAGATAGAGATTAAGTGGCACGAGAAATTTGAAGATTTTCTACAAGAGGCCGATCAGATATTTTTTTTCTCCAACGAGCTTTTTGATTGCTTTCCAATCGATCAATTTGTGAATACCGACATCGGTTGGTGTGAGCGCCTGATTGACCGCGACAGTTTTGTTACAAAAAATTTTGATCCAAAAATTCATCAATCAATTCAGGAATTAGCTGGTGCTAACGCTCCATTCGGCGCAGTTTTTGAATGTAGCGAGTCAGCAAAATTTTTTATGACCCAACTCAGCCAGGCCTTGAAAATAAACGGCGGAATCGCGATTAATTTTGATTACGGTTATTTTAAAACTGAATTTGCCAACACGTTTCAGGCGGTAAAAAATCATCAAAAAACCGATTCACTTAAAACCCCGGGAGATATTGACCTCACTGCTCATGTTGACTTCGGAGCTCTAGATAAAATTGCTAAAAATTTAGGCCTTAATTCGTCTTTAATAACACAGCGCGAATTTTTGATTTCACTTGGAATTGAAGAGCGCAGAAAAAAATTATCCAACCAAGATTCCGCCATTGATAGCTTAATCGCGCCCGATCAAATGGGCGAACTCTTCAAATGTCATATTATCTGGAAACAATGATTAACGAAGCTGAAGCATATTTAATCCTAGTTCTATTTCTCCTGGTTTTCGCTTCTCTACTCTCTTGTTTTGAGACGTCGATTACCG
>CAMBFP010000043.1 GCA_945865745.1 Rhizobium sp. Q54
GTCGATATCGCTGGCGCAAAAAATGCCGCTCTACCTTTAATGGTGGCGGCATTTTTGACTGACGAGAAGCTTACCCTCACAAACGTTCCGCAAGTTTCTGACATTGCGACAATGGCTAATTTGCTTGAGAATTTGGGCGTTGAAATTTCTTTTGACGGGTCAGACCCAGAACTCGGCGAGCAATGCCGGGTAATGGTTTTGAGCGCAAAAAATATTTCCTCCAATCCAGTCGCTCCTTACGATTTAGTTCGAAAAATGCGTGCTTCAATTTTTGCGCTAGGCCCCTTGTTGGCTAGATGCGGCAAGGCAAAAATTTCTTTGCCAGGTGGCTGTGCAATTGGCACTCGTCCGGTAGATTTACACTTGAAGGCGATGGAAAAACTCGGTGCAAAAATCGAACTTTCTGGCGGTTACATTAATGCCGTAGTCGACGGGCGTTTGCGCGGCGCAGAAATTCATTTTGAAAAAGTGACAGTAGGTGCAACCGAAAGCGCAATGATGGCCGCAACTTTAGCCGAAGGCGAAACAGTTTTAAGCAACGCTGCTTGCGAGCCAGAAGTGATAGATTTAGCGAAATGTTTACGCGCGATGGGCGCAAAAATTACCGGCGAAGGAACTCCGCGCATTGTTATTCAAGGCGTTGAAAAACTTCACGCGGCACGTCATCGCATAGTTGCTGATCGTATTGAGGCTGGAACTTACGCCATTGCCGCTGGAATTACTGGGGGGAAAATTAAATTACGCGGCGTCGAGCCTTGGGTAATTTCAAGTTTCAAATCCGAATTGGAGCAAGCTGGCCTTGTCTTCAAAGTGGTTGGCGAAAATGAAATTGAAGTTACGCGAAGCTCAGAAGTGATTCATTCTGTTAATATTTCCACTCAACCCTTCCCGGGTTTTCCAACCGATATGCAAGCTCAGTTTATGGCGCTAATGACGGTTGCTGACGGCACTTCAACCATCGAAGAAACCATTTTCGAAAATCGTTTTATGCACGTAATGGAATTGCAACGCATGGGCGCTAATATTGAATCGCACGGCAATCTCGCTGTTGTTAAAGGTGTGAAAAAAATGACTGGCGCTGAAGTAATGGCGACAGACCTTCGCGCCTCCGTTTCTCTAGCTCTTGCTGCTTTGGCATCTGAAGGCGAAACCGCAATTAACCGCCTCTACCATCTTGAGCGCGGCTATGAAAGACTAGCTGAAAAACTAATTGCCTGCGGTGCCGACATCAAGGTTCTTTACTAATTCACAACGCCAAAAAAATTCTGGTCAACATCAAAAAATACAAAAATCTTAAAGGTCTAAAAAACAGAATTTGCGCGATAACATGACTAATTTAGATTTAATTCTAAACATGTTCGTTGAAATAACTGACGCCGACATTTTCAAATAAAAACCAAAAAATTTCCTCAGAATCGTAAAATTGCTAAATAAGGCGGGATAACTGTAAAGGCAGTAACCGCAAAGCAATTGAGAAGAAAACTGGTAAAAAATAATCTCTAAAATTAACGCAGCTCAGCTGCAAATTTGTTAAAATGTTCCAACTAATCGCAAAAAAAATTTTCGGGTCAGTGAATGACCGTGTTGTGAAATCGCTACTTCCAGAGGTAGAAAAAATTAATGCGCTTGAAGCGCAGATTTCTCTTCTTTCTGACGAGCAGTTAAGAGCGAAGACGGATGAGTTTAAAAATCGTCTAAAGGCCGGAGCGCCTCTTGATTCATTGTTGCATGAAGCATTTGCTGTCGTTCGTGAGGCGTCTAAACGCACTCTCAACATGCGTCACTTTGATGTGCAAATGATTGGCGGAATGGTGTTGCATCACGGCAAAATCGCAGAGATGAAAACGGGGGAGGGTAAAACTTTAGTCGCTACTCTTCCTTGCTACCTCAATGCCTTGACGGGTAAAGGTGTTCATGTGGTTACAACAAATGATTACCTCGCAAGACGAGATTCTGAGTGGATGGGCAAGGTTCATGAATTTTTGGGATTAACGGTGGGCTGTCTCACCAACGACCTCGACGATGAAGGTCGTAAAGCCGCTTACGCTTGCGATATCACTTACGCCACCAATAACGAACTCGGTTTTGATTACTTGCGCGACAACATGAAATTTGCGCGCGAGCAGATGGTGCAACGTCCACAGAATTTTGCGATTGTTGATGAGGTTGACTCAATTTTAGTTGATGAAGCGCGCACGCCGCTAATTATTTCCGGTCCAACTGGCGACAATTCAAAACTTTATGAAGAGATCGATCGCCTTATTCCGCGCCTTGTTGCGACAGATTTTCAGCTTGAAGAAAAAGAGCGCGGAGTGTTTTTAACTGAGTCGGGAATTGAGTCGGTAGAAAAAATGCTCAAAAATTCTGGCACGATTACTGAAGATTCTTCGCTTTACGATCCGCTTAATATTCAGCTCGTGCACCACGTGAATCAAGCTCTAAAGGCTCATAAAATTTTTAAAGGCGAGACAGATTATATTATTAAAGATGGCTCAATCGTCATCATTGATGAATTCACTGGGCGCATGCAAGAGGGTCGTCGTTTCTCAGACGGATTACATCAAGCGCTTGAAGCGAAAGAAGGCGTGAAGGTGCGCAATGAAAACCAAACTCTCGCTTCAATCACTTTCCAAAATTTTTTCCGTCTTTACAAAAAATTGTCAGGAATGACCGGTACGGCCTCAACTGAAGCGGTTGAATTCGAAGAAATTTACGGACTACACGTGGTTGAAATTCCAACTAACCAAAAAGTTACGCGCAAAGATGAAGATGATGAAATTTACAAAAACGAAGCGGGAAAATACTCAGCAATAATCAAGTCAATCGAAGAGGCGCATGCGAAGCAGCAGCCTATTCTAGTCGGTACAGTGAGCATCGAAAAATCTGAATTTCTTTCAAGGCTTTTGAAGTCGCACAAACTTCCGCACCAAGTTTTGAATGCGAAGTATCACGAACAAGAAGCCGAAATTATTTCTCAAGCCGGCAAGCCGGGTGCGATTACGATTGCGACCAACATGGCCGGGCGTGGAACCGACATCATGCTTGGCGGAAATCCGCAAAGCGAAGAAGACAAGAAAATTGTAATTGCTGCGGGTGGTCTTTACGTTCTTGGTACAGAAAGGCACGAAAGTCGTCGCATCGACAATCAGCTGCGTGGCCGCTCTGGGCGTCAAGGAGATCCAGGAAAGTCGAAATTTTTCCTATCGCTTGAAGATGATTTAATGCGCATTTTTGGTTCGGAAAAATTGCAGTCTTTGCTCACAACTTTTGGCCTTAAAGAAGACGAAGCGATTTTCCATCCTTGGATTACAAAAACGCTTGCCGGCGCTCAGCACAAGGTTGAAATGCGTAATTACGAAATCAGAAAAAATCTTTTGAAGTATGATGACGTCGTTAATCACCAGCGTAAAAATATTTTTGGATTGCGTGGTGAAATCATGGACTCAGAAAATGCGTCACAAAAAATCAAATCCTTCGCAGAGCAAATAAATCAGGAGCTCATCGAAGAATGCATCCCGAAAAATTCTTATGCTGAGCAATGGAATTTGGATCTTTTGGAAAAAGAAATGTTCCGCATTTACGGTTTAAGATTTGACGTAAAATCAGAAGCTGCGCGTGAAGGTGTAACTGAAAAAGAAATGCTCGATTTCGTTGAAAAAAATGTTGCCGAGATTTTTGCGCACAAAGACGAAACTTACGGCGCCAACACTGTGCGCCAAGTAGAAAAACAAATTTTCTTATTCACGCTTGATTCAGAATGGAAAGATCACTTGCTGTCACTCGACAAATTGCGTCACGGCATAAACCTTCGCGCCTACGCGCAGAAAGATCCTTTGATGGAGTACAAGAAAGATGCCTTCCATTTATTCGAAGAAATGATGCTGAGAATCGAAGAGCAAACAGTAAGTAGATTGGCTCATGTTCACATTGGCGTTGGCTCGGAAGAGCAGGCTTTGAATCTTACTGTGCATGCTCCAAAGCAAAAAATGTTTGAGAGTAGAAATGACCCGGCCCTCATCCAAAGCGAGGCAAAACCCGTGGCTTATGTGACTCCAATTAAAGCAAATATTAATCCGCAAGATCGCGATCCGCGAGACAAAAACACGTGGGGCAATGTTGGAAGAAACGAGTCTTGCCCATGCGGAAGTGGGAAGAAATATAAACAATGTCACGGGTAAAAATAAATTTTTGCTTGCAGATTTTTGCTCGAATATTTTTGTCCGCATATTTTTGCCTGAATATTTTTGCCTAAATATTTTTGTTCGGGGACAAAAAAAGATAAATTTTTTTACCTTCAGCCCAGATCCGTCATTAGAATCGCACTCTTAAAATTTAGGTATTTAACCTTGTCAAAAATAATCAATTAACCCAAGTTGCTCGGAAATAAATTTCCTTAAATGGCGCTTTTTCAACTCATCCTTCACAACATTTTTTCGTTTGTCGTAATCATTTCGGTGATTGTGTTCATTCACGAATTCGGCCATTTTTTGGTGGCAAGACTTTGTGGCGTTAAAGTCGACGAATTCGCGATTGGCTTTGGCCCCGAGCTGATTGGCTTCACCGACAAGAAAGGCACGCGCTGGAAAATTTGTCCTATTCCTTTTGGCGGTTACGTCAAAATGTTTGGTGACAAAAATGCCTCTTCTATTCCAGACGAAGATCTTCTTGCTCAAATGTCTTTAGCAGAAAAAAAAGTTTCTTTCCTTGGTAAAAATGTTTACCAACGCATGGCAATCGTGGTTGCTGGCCCGGTCGCGAATTTTTTGCTGACGATTTTTATTTTTACTTTTCTTTTCCGTATTAACGGCTTGAACACAGTTCTTCCGATCATCGACCTCGTTTCAGAAAATAGTGCCGCAGCAGAATCTGGCTTAAAAAAAGGTGACAAAATTTTATCAATTAACGGCAAAGAAATTTCTGCCTTTGAAGAGGTTCGTGAATTGGTTACGCTTAGTGTCGACAAAGAATTACAGCTAAGAATTTTGCGCAACGAGGAAGAAATTTCTCTCGCGGCCACGCCAAAAATTCAAACAACTAAAAATTTTTTCGGCGAAGAAGTAAGGGTTGGAATGCTGGGCATTAGCGCCTCAGAATTCACTCACCAAGATTTAAACCTTGGTCAAAGCTTTCTTGCGGCCAACAAAGAAACCTACGAAATTTCAATCGCCATCTTCAAAGCAATCGGCGAATTAATAACCGGCAAGCGTTCTGTTGACGAGCTTGGTGGTCCAATCAAAATGGCAAAATATTCTGGCAAAACTGTTGAAATGGGCGCGATTGCTGTGCTTTGGTTCGCGGCAATGATCTCGCTAAATCTGGGTGTAATGAATCTTCTGCCAATTCCCGTTCTCGATGGCGGCCATTTATTCTTCTATTTAATCGAAGCAATCCGCGGCAAACCTCTCTCGCAAAAAATTCAACAAATCAGTTTTAAATTTGGACTAAGTCTTGTTTTGACATTAATGCTTTTCACGACGTTTAACGACGTTAGGCAGATTGCGGGAGGGATGTAATGAAGACGACTGATCCTACTACTTCTTTTCCCCCTGCTATTTCGAAAACTCCCGCTAAAGACCGTGCTAGGAAAGTTTTTACAAGGCTTGATAAAGACGATCCAAACTATCAATCAGTGGAAGATCTTTTACGAGAAACGAAAAGATCAGCAAGTTCTCTTCCCGCTGTTCATGGAGCCGCCCCTCCATCGGAAATTTATCCATCAGAAGGTTGGGCGACAAGAGGGGATTTTAAAGTCGCAACTTCTTCTGTAGTAGTATCTAGACCGAATGAACGAAGACCGGCTAGTGCTGGGCGCCTTAATCCTTTAGTTTCAGTTTCAGCCCCAGTTACCCCCCAAGCAGGCCATTCTTCCAGCTTTTCCGCTCCTCCTTCAAAAGCAGCAGCAGATAAAACTGTTGCTGGTAAAGTGGCCATACTTGAGGTTCGAAAAGATTTAGCAAGCCTAGCTCCACTAGCACTAGATTCAAGGCGGCTGCCTGCTTCAGTAACAGGGGGATCACCAAGACCTCTACAGGTTGTAGTGTCAGCAGAGAGTACAGAATATGATCATAGAGTTTATATCGGATACCAGAAGATGGCAGAAACTGCTACTACTACGGGGGCCCGGAATCAGTATTCAAGAAAAGCACAAGAATATAAAGAAAAATGGGATCTGAGAAAGATTCCTGTTACAAAAATTCGTGCTGATGAATATCAACAACCTTTTGAGGGGTTTTTGGATGCTGCAACAGGGCAGTATATAGAAAATCTTCGTTCTATATCTAAAAGTCTTGCAGATGATCCAGATTATAATTTTGCGGAATTCAAATTATCTGGAATCGTAACTGCCGAAACTCTTATCGAAAAGCTTACTTCTTCAGAAGCGGATTGGCCATCTAAAATAGAAAGCCTTAGAGAGAAATTAAAACTTATTCATAAAAGAATTGGTTTTTTTGAAGGTAGTCAAGAAAAAGGATTAGAATCTTTCGAAAAAATCCAGGAAATTGCAGGAAGTAGTGACTTGAGTGAATATTTATCTTCGTTTCACAAGAAAAATTTAGGTTACAAAGATAAAGCATTCCCATTTTATAAACATGCTGTCTTGCAAGAATTTTTACTAATTGAGGCGCAAACAAGGGTGCTTCTTGAAGTTGCTGAAAAAACTAAATTTAGACATGATGTTTATGATTGGGAAGATTGGACACGGGTAGATCAAGAGATTAGAGGGATATTACAAGTCCTTAGTGAAGACATGCAGAGTAGATCAAAATATCCACAACAGGTTTATCTAAAACAAGTAAACACTTTATCTAAAGGTGGCAGTCTAAGTATAGCACTCACTGAGCCGGCAGTAACTGAATTTCATTCTAAATTCCAACAAATCAGATTGTCTGATGTAAATCCATCGTCAGAAGAAACTATTAATCTCTCTCGCTCTCAGCATGATGCATTGAAGGAATTCGAGAGGGCAATAATTAGAGGCACTTCAGCTAAAGGCGGTAAGGCCGAGATTCTTATGGGCACTGGCGAAGGCAAAAGTTTCCTTACCGATATTTTGCAGAAACTCTATCAAGGAAAAATACTTACTAAATGGGATGGCACTAAAATAAATGTTGGACAAATTAGCACGATTGATCTCAACAGCACGGATGCTGAGATAGAAGATATTTTTAGTTCAAAAGAAAGTTTAAAGGGGAGAGTAATTCAATTAGACGAGGCATTTTTTTTTGCTAAGTTTGCTGCGATAAAGGGGGATATCACAACACCACAAGAAATTGAGGCAGAAAGGAATAAAGCAATTGCCAGACTGCGAAATAAAGGCGCTACAGTAATCATTTCAGGCGCCAGTGAAAGTCTATCAAAAGCCAAAATCGAACTTAAAAGACTTGAAGATAAGGGAATTTTAATAGCTCAGGAACTTCAAAAAAGTAATGAATGTTTAGATTTATGGTCGAAAGTAAGAGAAGGGCAAACCGAGAGGGGGGAAAGGGCGATAAGAAGTGAACTCCAACTTATTGATAGACTTAATTTCGCCAAATATAAGATTGAAGAATGGTATTATGGGTTAGGAAATATAGGATTACGAAAAACTTTTGCTGAACATGATGATAAGTCAGTTAAAAAAACTGCTGCTAAAGGTTCTGTTTTTCTAACCTATCTTAAAGATGCTGAGTTTGCTTTATCTGAATTCGCCTCCATAAAGAATATTTCTGATGGCACAAATTTAACTCTAACTACATCTTCTGATGAAGAGGCTAGGTATAATGCTTTAATCGAATTAGCATTGGAATTGAATATAATTGGTAAAGAAGGGATTACTGCTTATAAAGCCCGTGAACAAAATCATCTATTTGAGCCAAAAGATCTGCTGAGTAAAGAGGAAGCTAAAAATTCGCGATTGCTTCGAACTAAAGGATCACTTGAATCAGAAAGACTTGAACAAAAGAGAAATCGCATAAGATACCTCGAAAATAAGAGGGATTTAAAGACGCTAGATAGATTAAAAGAATCTGAAGTTTTATCGGCTAAAGCTGGGAGCGAAGATGCTGGCAATGAAACTTTGCTTCAATTTATTGAAAAAAATCCGCAATTAGAGAGAATAAGTTCGCTAGATGAATATAAGCTCCAATATATTTTGCCTGATTTCGTAATTAATGAACAAACTTGTTCAGATGAACAGATGAAAAAAGTTGCAAAATTGCTTTGTGCGGATGTGCTAATTTTTCCGGGTAAGAATGCTGAAGATAAATTGTGTTCTAGAATTTTTAGAGAGAGCACTGGTAAAGTAGAAATTGGTGGAGTTGGAAAAGACACTCCTCCAACTCATGAAGATCCTAAAGCGAAAAAAACAGTCAGCTTTTTTGCACTTACCGACGAAGAAGGTCGTGGCAATGCTGCCGGCGGTGACTATGGTGGTGCTAGCTTAGCTATTACGCATCAGGTGATCCAGGTAAAAGACCCTTCATGCCTTGATCTT
>CAMBFP010000044.1 GCA_945865745.1 Rhizobium sp. Q54
CTCAAAGCGGCACTGAATGCGCGTCCTGCCATCCTCTGTCTGGTAAAGGATGATGCTGGATTGTGGCGATGGTTCGTTTGGCATGGTGAGTTGGGTTTAAAGTTGACCGGTGAAGGCTTGGTGGAGGAGTGATTTTTTGAGGGAGTCTAGGGCGGAGAGTTTTTGTTGATAGAGATTGGCGAGGCGTTGGGTTTCGGCAATGATGGCGTCGAGTTTGGCGACGATTGTCTTTTGCTCTTTGAGAGTCACCGGATATTCGACGGTGAACTCTTGAATCTGCGCCTTAGTGATTGCCTGCCGTGTTGAACCGCCTTCCTCTCCAGTCTTCAGTAGTTGGTCTTTGTAGGGTTTTGAAATGAGAAGGTAGTGCAGAAAGTCCGCGTCCAATTTGTCGGCAATCGGTCTGATGATTGAGACGTGCTGGTTCACGCGAGCCGGCAGCACATCCTCTGGGACGATGGTGCATCGAGCGACCGAAGCGCCCGTGATGTTCAGCAGCACGTCGCGGGGCATCACCTCAACGTTTGAAAGCTCATCGGCTTGAGAGTCATCAAGAAAGGCGAGCTTGGCGTACTTGAAACCCAAGTCGTGGACATTGAGGCTGCGAATCAGGGAGATGCCTTCGGCCTTGTAGGATTCTTCGCCGCCGCGTGGTGTCGCACCACTGCCAATCTTCGTCGTGATGGATTTCAGTTTGTTCTCCACCCACCCCTTGCCGCGCTGGGTGAAGACGGATTGGAGGTGGCTTTCGAAGAGGGCGCGGGCGTTTTGGAGGTTCTTTTCGGCGTTGGCTTTGGCGATGGCGATGCCCTCAAATGCTTCGTCCAGCAGGCCAACGATCCGCTGCTGTTCGGCCAGCGGGGGGACGGGAATGGCCACATCTCGCAACCGGCTTATCGGGATGAAGTTGATGGTGGTCTTGCCGCTCAATCCAAGTAACTCATCCTTGAGCGTGGACGCATAGTGAAACAGAAAGTTCGGGTCGAGTTGATTTTTGTTCTTAACGACCAAACCGTTGAACTGTTGGTTTGTGGCCAGAGGAATCCGCGTGATCGCAAACTCGCCGACGGAAGCAGTGCAGCAAAGAAGCACGGAGTCCTCTGGAAGTAGCTTCACACTGGTTTCGCTCAACGCCGCCTGGGTTATCTTTTGGTGCGTGGAAGAGATTTTCCGACCTTGCTCGCGCATGTCGTCGATCGTGAACCAAGGGATCACTCCTTTGTCCCAGAAGGCGGGATTTCCTTTCGACGGCGTAGAGCCGCTGCGAATATCGCATAGCTCGCCGAGCGTTTCAGTTTCCCACCCCTTCTTCATAGCAGCGCCTTGATGTTGCCCAGCACTTCCGCGCTCTTCGCGTTCAGCAATAGATTTTTCGCTAATGGTGTTTTTATTCATCTCTCATCTCCACCGCTCTCATACCCCTCGTAGTAGTAAGACTGCTCGATGCCCTTAAAAATAATCTCGTGACTGTTGATGTCGTCGGTTAGGTTTTTGGCAAGAAGAGTGGTGATTTCCAGATCGTTGATTGGGCTTCTCTCCATTGCTTGCAGGTAAAGGGTTTTGTCGACGAACTGCCAGTTGACCAGCTTTTTCAATCTCGTTTTTAGAATCATGTCGAGCCAAATGCGCATGGTTCTGCCATTGCCTTCCATGAAGGGATGGGCGATGTTCATCTCGACATATTTGGCGATGATTTCTTCAAAAGTTTCCTCGGGCATTTTTTCAATTTTGGTCAAAATTTCATTCAGATACAAAGCGTTGGCAAATCTGAAATTGCCTTTGGAAATATTTTTTGTGCGTATTTCTCCAGCAAAATCATACAGACCGCCAAAGAGATATTTGTGGATTTGTTGCAAGCCTTTGATTGTGCCAATTTCGATTTTTTCGATGTCGTTCGTTTCAAAAAGGCGGTAGGCATTTTCGAGGCTTTTTTGATCTAGGTTTTTCATAGTAGCTTTGAAATTGAATTCAGGATTTTGGCGCTCTCGGCGTCTAGCGCGGCGATCTCAATCATGATTTCCTGCGGGCTGCGGTGCGCGATTGGATCAAAGCCGTTGGGGTTCTTTACGGATAAATCAAAGGTCTTCGGGTCGATGGCGGTCACTTCCACACTCCAGCTTTTTGGTGAGTCGGCTTTGGTCTTTTGCAATTCGATGAATTCGGCAAGATCAGCGTCGTTGAGTGGGTTAGTTTTACCCATGTTGCGGCCGGGGTCGAGCTGGTAGAACCAGACTTTTCTTGTGGGAGCGCCTTTTTCAAAAAACAGCACAACGGTTTTTACGCCCGCACCGATGAAGGTTCCGCCTGGGCAGTCGAGCACAGTGTGAAGGTTGCAGCTTTCGAGTAAAAGTTTACGCAAAGAAACCGAGGCTTTGTCGGTGTTGGAAAGGAAAGTGTTTTTGATGACGATGCCAGCGCGGCCCCCAGCTTTAAGGCTTTTGATGAAATGTTGCAGAAAAAGAAAAGCAGTTTCGCCGGTTTGAATGGGGAAATTTTGTTGAACTTCTTTGCGCTCTTTGCCGCCGAATGGTGGGTTGGCCAAGATTACGTCGAAGCGGTCTTTTTCTTGAATGTCGGCGAGGTTTTCAGTGAGCGTGTTGGTGTGGATGATGTTGGGCGCTTCGATGCCGTGCAGAATCATGTTCATGATCGCGATAACGTAGGCGAGAGACTTTTTTTCCTTCCCGTAAAACGTCTTGGTTTGGAGCGTTTCATGCTGAGCCGTGGTGCGCTTCGGGTTGGCGGCGCGAAGGTAAGCGAAGGATTCGCACAAGAAACCAGCTGAGCCAACGGCGGGGTCGCAGATTGTCTCGCCAAGCCGGGGAGCTGTGACGGCAACGATGGCGCGAATGAGCGGGCGCGGGGTGTAATATTCGCCGCCGTTTCTGCCCGCATTGCCCATGTTTTTGATCTTGGCTTCGTAGAGGTGCGAGAGTTCGTGCTTCTCGGTTTGGGAGGCAAAGCGAAGTTCGTCGATGTGGTCAATTATCTCGCGCAGGTTATAGCCGCTCTGGATGCGATTCTTTATTTCGCCAAAGATTTCGCCGATTTTATATTCGATGGTGTTTGGGCCGGTGGCCTTGGCCTTGAAGCTGTGTAGGTGCGGGAAGAGTTTTTGATTTACGAAGACAAGAAGATCGTCGCCAGTTTGAGCTTTATTGTGGTCAATTTTTCCGGAAGCATCTTTTGGCGCAGCCCAATTTTCCCAACAAAATTCTCCGTCAAGAATACGTGAATATTTTTTGCCGCCTAACTCTGCTTCGACTTCTTTATCTTGCTCTAGCCCTTCAAGATATTTTAGGAATAATAGCCAAGAAGTTTGCTCGGTGTAGTCTAATTCACTGCTGCAACCAGCCTCTTTCCAAAGGACATTGTCAATATTTTTGAAGGCTTGTTGGAACATTGAATAAAATTTATTAAAGTTTGTTCGACTTAGGCCCGCGGCCTATCTTAAGGTTTTTTGGAATTTTTTATTTCCGAATCTAATCAAATTTATTTGGCGAAACATTGAAGCGGTTATTGGTGTATTTTTGAAGCTTAGCTTTATCGCCATCTTTTATTGCACTCTGTAATTTATGCTAAACCGCTTAAATTTATCATCATAAAAAATCAGATCACAGAGCCAACAATCCTTGATATTGTTGATTTTAGAGACCTTAAATTTTTTCTTGGAAAACTTGATGATGAGTGAAGTAATTTTTTTAGAAGATGGTTTGCAAAGCTCTAAACTTTCTTGGGCTTGAATAGTTTTTGTCAGATAGACGTTAAAAATTAGGTCGTCCAAATTTTTGATCTCAATCTTTTCTAGATAGAGAATTTTGCTACTTTCAATAATTTAAGGATGGAGAGAGCGTCTTAAGAAATGGGTTCATTGCCTAATTTCAAATTTCTTGTGAAGAAAAATTCAAATTTAAAAAACTAATAATAATTTACTGATGCAAAATATTCATAATTTACTTCTCGCCATTCTTTGTTTCACTTTCACTTCCAGCTCTTTTGCTAAAAGCATCGACACTCGCGTCATCAGCTCTGAACCTAAAGAAATTTACGGCTACTCTAAAGAAAATGTGCAAATTCGCATTGGCAATGGCGGCGGCGGAGCAACTGGAATTTTACGCGCTTTGGCGGAAGATTATTTGCAATCACTTCAAAAAAATTACTCAATCTCTTGGTATCAAGATATCAGCATTAACACTCTAGCGCAGCTAAAAAAAGGCAGGATTGACATCGCGCTAATTTACGAAAAATCACAAGGTGAAAAAGCTCAAGAAGAAGGCTGGGCAACCAATTACACCCCAATTTTCAACGATCATTTTTTGATTATTGGTCCAAAAAATAATGAAGCAAAACTAGCTAAATCCGATTCTCCGGCGACTGCTTTTTCTAAAATTGCTCGCTTGGGTGAAAAAAATTCAGTACGCATTTTTTTGTCACGCGACGATAACTCTGGCACCAATGTTAAAGAGAGATCAATTTGGAGCGCTTTGAATTTAAAGCCTTGGGAAGAGCGCTCGGCTTGGTATTTCAAGCGTTCGGTTTTTCCTCGCGATGCACTTTTATATTCTGACCAACATTCGCTTTACAGCATCACTGACTGGGGCACTTGGCTTTCGAATAAATCTGATTTGAAGAATTCTGAAATTTACGTTCGCGGTGGCGAAATTCTTTTGAATCCTTGCTTTGCTTTGATTGGGAAAAATCCCAGCTCAGAAACTTTGATCTTTTTGGATTATTTAAAATCTGAACGTGCTCAAAAATTAATTGCTGAGTTTGGTAAAAATTCTTACGGCGGCTCTGCTCTCTTTACGCCGGCCTCTAAAGCTGACTTCTAAAGAATAATTAATTGAAGTCAGATCGGTAATTAATTTCCTCGATTCCCGCGAGGGCGGGAATCGAGGAAACCTTACAACAATTTATTATTTCAAATTTGCTGCAACGAAATCCCAATTCACCAAGTGATTCAAGAAAGTATCGATGTAAGTTGGGCGCGCATTTTGGAAGTCTAGATAGTAAGCATGTTCCCAAACATCCATTGTCATCAAGGGTTTCGCAGAAGTTGTTAATGGAGTTTCGGCGTTGCCAGTTTTGGTAATTTTTAATTTGCCTTCATCGAGAACGAGCCAAGCCCAGCCTGATCCGAATTGAGTTGCGCCAGCATTTTTAAATTCAGTAACAAAATTTTCGTAAGAACCGAAATCGGCTTCTATTTTAGCTAGAACCTCGCCAACGGGCTTTCCGCCACCATTTGGCTTCATTGAATTCCAGTAGAAAGTGTGATTCCAAACTTGCGCAGAATTGTTAAAAATTCCCACTTTGGTTTTGTCGGTAGCAGAAATTTTAATAATTTCTTCGAGAGATTTTTCGGCTAAATCCGTGCTTGCAACCAAGTTATTCAAGTTGGTTACGTAGGCCTGATGATGTTTTCCGTAGTGAAAATTAATTGTGTTTTCAGAGATGTAAGGAGCGAGAGCGTTTCTGGCATAAGGAAGTGCCGGTAATTCGAATGACATATTTTTTTCTCCAAAAGTTTTTGATTTATTAGCAAAATTCAGCTTGCAAGAAACAAGCACAGATGCAGATGAGAGTAGGGTTGCCTTGATGAAGTTTCTCTTTGACATTTGCATATTTTTGACAGTATTTTTTTCGCCTTCCCAAGTCAAATTTTTATTTCTTCTGTGAAAAAACTCTCTGCCGTAATCGTTGCTCACAATGAAGAAGAAAAAATTGCTGATTGTTTGCGCAGTCTCAATTTTGCCAATGAAATTGTTGTTGTTCTAGACAAATGTTCTGACCGAACCAAAGAAATTGTTTTAGAATTTACCGATAAAATCATCGAAGGTTCGTGGAATATTGAAGGCGCAAGACGCAATGTAGCTCTAAGTGCGGCGACTGGTGAATGGATTTTAGAAATTGATGCGGATGAAAGAATTTCTTCTGAACTTCGCAACGAAATTTTAGAAAAAATAAAATGTGAACCTTGTGCATTTTCTGCGCCAATCGCCAATTACATTGGCAAAAGATGGGTAAAGTTCGGATGGTTAAGAACTCTTGCCGTGCTTGAGCGCAACACCTTGTCTTACCGCGAATTAAAACGTTACGACGAAGATAAAGAAATTCACCCAACTTATAAATTCAGTGGCGAAATTAAGTCGCTAAAAAATCCAATTATTCATTTGGTTGACGAAGACATCACCGATCTTCTCAACCGTTTTAACCGCTACACTAGTTGGCGCGCGCGTGATCTAAAAAATAAAAAAAATTGCTGGAGTCTAATTTTTGGATTCAAAATGCGCTTCCTAAAATCCTTCTTCGGGAAAAAAGGTTACAAAGAAGGATTACTCGGAATCTTGATCGCCGCACTTTGCGGTCTTTATCCAATCGTCGCACATTTGAAAGCTAATGAAAATCGCTAACCTAATCGTCACCTCACAAAATGGCGGCGCAGAACAGGTATTTTTGGATTACACACGCCTGTTGAAAAAATTAGGACATGATGTTGTGCCAATCGTGAAAAATGACGCACCTTACGCCAATCACCTCTCAAGCCTGAAAAAAATTTCTAATAATTTTGGTTATTACGATTTTTTTGCGATTAAGCAAATCACCAAAATTCTTCGCGAAGAAAATATTCGTGCGATTTTTACTCACGCAGGAAAGGCTACGGTTCTAGCCCGAAAGGCAATTGCCAAAATCAAGAATAAGAAAATTTTTCTAATAGCGATTAATCACAGTACCAACGTTAAGCGCTCGATTGGTGCTGATATTATTCTGTCGGTTAATCGCGAAATTTTTTACAGCACGATTGATCGCGGACAGCCAGAAGATCGCAGTTTCGTGATGCACAACGCTGTTGATTTATTCGACGCTATTTCTGAGGCGCCGCAGGTAAATTTAGCGCAAAAAGAAAAAATTATTCTCGGAGTAATTGGCCGTCTTGATCCAACAAAAGGTTTTGCTCATGCAATTCGCGCGCTCAAAAAATTGGACGAAAAATTCATTTTGAAAATAGCCGGTTCTGGCCCTTTCGACAATGAATTAAAAAAATTAGTGAAAGAGCTAAGTCTCGAAAATCGAGTCGAATTTTTGGGCTGGATTGAAAAAAAATCATTCTTCAATTCGATCGATATTTTTATTTTTCCGTCTGATGAAGAGCCATTCGGCCTTGTTTTGCTTGAGTCTATGAAATATGGCAAGCCGGCGATTGTGCGCAATGTTGACGGCCCAAGAGAAATTGTTCGTGACGGAATTGATGCTTTAATGTTTGGCGATCCAAATCAAATTCCTGACTTGGCGATGAAACTCGTGCAAAATGAGAAATTACTTAATCAGCTCGTCGAAAATTCTTTCGAGAGGGTGAAAGAAAAATTTACCTTTAAGAATTTGGAAAAACGTCTTTTTGAAATCGTCGGTAAAATAAATAACTAAACTAGTCACGCTATCTATGCAAAGGCGGAGATAGAACAAAGAAAGAATACTTAACCTCATGATTATCCTCTTCCTCAAATCAATTTTACTTGGCATCTCAATCGCCATGCCAATTGGGCCGATCTCAACCCTGGTAATAAAAAATTGCTTAACGCGCGGATTTAAAATTGGTTTTGCCACAAGTTTCGGCGCTTCAATCACTGAAGGATTTTACGGATTTGTTGCAACTGGTGGTCTTGCTTTCATCTCAAAATTTCTTACTTCTCACATTTCGGAAGTAAAGCTTATCAGTGGTACAGCCTTGATAATGTTGGCTTGGTACGAAATAAAAACCGCTAAAGACTTCTCCTTCAAAGAAATAAAAATGCATGCACAAGGTTTTTTTAAGACGATGTGCTTCACTTCCTTTCTTACTTTAGGTAGTCCGGTAACGATCATTTTATTCATCGGAGTTTTCGCGACAATGACCGGAACAGTTCTAACCACAGAAGAAATGGTGGTAACGGTATCGGGAATTTTTGCTGGTTCAGTTTTGTGGGCTTTTATTTTGTGCGGAACGGTTTCAACTATTCGTCACAAACTCTCAAAAACTTGGATGGCGCGCGTTAAAATACTTGCTGGCACAATCATCGGCAGCTTCGGTATTTATGGAATTTGCAGCGTTATTTTTTCTTAAAATCTCGTTATCAAGTTAGTTAAAAAACCAACTCGAAAAGAAGGTAAGAAAAATAAATCGAGCTATTTCGATGCAGAAACAAAATTGATTAACAAAAGTCGAAATTATTTGGCGACATATTTTTAAGAGAGATCAAGTTGAGGTGATGGCTTGGATTCTACAGTTATGAACGCAACATCGCAGCTTGAGTTGATTCAAGAATTTTAGTGGTAAAATTTTTAATAATTTAAAATCGGAGCAGAATGAAAAATCATCAAACAATTCAGAACTTAGAAAATCTTTTAGCCAACTCTTACCTTTT
>CAMBFP010000045.1 GCA_945865745.1 Rhizobium sp. Q54
TCACCCGCGCCTCATCGTCAAGAATTTTAACAAAAAGTGTGCGTGCTTTTTTCAACAAATCCGCGCTTGGAAATTTTCCGCTCAATTCTTGTAGTTTTTTTTGAAGCTCTTCGTCGCTTACCAATACTAGCTCGGCGAGACGAGAATTAATGCGTTCTTGCATTTCTGCCGCCGCAGCTTTGGTAAAAGTCAGACAGAAAATTTTATTCGGAGAAACATCCGCCAGCAACAAACGCACAACACGATCAACAAGGATTTTTGTTTTGCCCGAACCAGCCGAAGCAAAAACCCAGCAAGAATTTTTTGGATCAGAAGCGATTACGCCGTTATTCATTTTTGAAAATTGGAACTTATTTGGGCCCGCCTAGCTTGCTTCTAAGCCCATTGGTCAAAAACCTAAACACCTAGACTACTGCCACAATGCCTTTCTTCAACGCAGACGTTTTATATAAAAATTTTCGTAATATTAATCAATGCAGCTTCTTTTGTTACCTCGCTCGATAAGCCTGATCAACTAAATTTTTCGACGATAAGAAATCGCTTCCAGTAAATGATGTGAGTTGATCAATTCTGCATCTTCTAAATCTGCAATTGAGCGCGCAACACGCAGAATCCTGGTGATTCCACGCATTGAGCTGTGAGATTTTTGTGCAAAATTTTGGAGAATTTTTTGCCCTTCTTCATTCAGAATGCAGAATTTTTCTAGAATTTCTCTGTCAATTTCTGAGTTGGTTTGTTGCTTCTGTCTTTTTTTCTGAATCTCGCGCGCCTTTATTACTCTAGCTTTAACCACTTCAGACCTTTCGCCATTTTGTAATTTTTTCTGAGAAAAAATATCTACTGCGCCAACATTTATAATGATGTCGATGCGATCTAGAAACGGGCCAGAAATTTTATTTTTGTAATCCTCTCCACAGATCGGCGCTTTTTTACATTCGCGCGCGGCATCGCCAAGGAAGCCGCAACGACAAGGATTCATCGCCGCAATTAATTGGAAATTTGCTGGGTAAGTTATGTGTGAATTAACACGTGAAATGCTTACATTTCCGGTCTCGAGCGATTGACGCAGCGAGTCTAAAACTTGACGCGGAAATTCTGCCAACTCGTCCAAAAATAAAACTCCGCGATGTGCAAGCGAAACCTCTCCTGGCTTTGCTTTAGCACCACCACCAACCATTGCTGGCATTGAACAAGAATGATGCACTTCGCGGTAAGGTCGCGCGGTGATTAATTTACCGTCGAGCAATTTTCCGCTGACACTCGCAATCATGTTGATCTCAAGAATTTCTTCTAAATCACACGGTGGTAAAATTCCTGGCATGCGAGAAGCAAGCATTGATTTACCAGTTCCTGGAGGTCCAACCATTAATAAATTGTGACCACCCACCGCAGCAATTTCGAGTGCGCGTTTGGCTATTTCTTGACCCTTAACATCAAGCAAATCTGGATAATTTTTTTCTGTAAAAATCTTTGCCGCCTCTGGTCGCGCTAAAAGTTGCTCACCTTTAAGATGGTTTATCAAAGTTAAAATATCGGGAGCAGCGATAATCTCTAAATCTCCGGCCCAAGAGGCCTCACGCCCATTTTTCTGTGGACAAATTATTCCGCAGTTAAATTGATTTGCTCCAATTGCCGCCGAAATTATTCCGCCAACAGAGGCGATCGAACCATCCAAAGAAAGCTCACCTAAAACAAAAAAATTCTCGATTGATTCTGGCAATAACACGCCAATTTCTAACATTATTCCAAGTGCAATCGCGAGATCGAAATGACTTCCCTCCTTCTGCAAATCAGCCGGTGCGAGATTAACGGTAATTTTTTTGTAAGGCCATGAAAGCCCAGTAGAAGAGATGGCAGCGCGAACACGCTCTTTCGATTCGCCGACAGCTTTATCGGGCAAGCCAACAATCGTAAAGCTTGGCGCACCGGGGGAAATTTTTACTTGAACGTCAACGGGAGCAACCTCAACCCCTGAAAAGGAGAAGGTTTTTATCTTGGCAACCATGGTGAGTGGTAATTTGGGTTTGTGTGTGTGGCACGAAAAATCTTACTAAGCTGCCTCAGCTATTTTAAATTTTCGCGCAACGAAGCGCAGAAAATTCAAAATGGATGATCGACTTAGTTAGAGATTTTTGGTTGGGGCGGCAGGATTCGAACCTACGATGGCGGTATCAAAAACCGCTGCCTTACCGCTTGGCTACGCCCCAGCATTTCGAGGGAGTTCAATTTTTAAGAAGAGCCTTGTGGCAAGTCAATTAGTTTATAATTGACTTGAGGATTCAGAAATATGTAGCGTCGATCATCCTCAAGCTTTTAATAAAATAAAAATTTTTCCCAACATGAGTGACTTTCAAGAAATCATTAAATTATCAGAGGAGATTACCAAAAACTCTGATTTGCTCATTAATAAAGTTGTCGAAATGAGTTATAACGCAGCTAATGCTGGCGGGATTAGTCCGTTTATTTTTGGTTTAACGGTTTTTGTTTTGGCTTGCTTCGTTGGTTATTTCGTAGTCTGGAGAGTAACCCCAGCATTGCACACGCCTCTAATGGCCGTAACCAACGCGATCTCAGGAATTATCATTGTGGGTGCAATCATCGCGCTTGGTTCAGCAAAAAGTTTTGATCTTATCGCCATCGTTAGTTTCCTTGCCATCATCATCGCCTCGATCAATATTTTCGGCGGCTTCCTTGTGACTTGGCGCATGCTTCAAATGTTTAAAAAATAATGATTAGCAAAAAACTTACGAACAAAATCACCTTAGGTCCTCTTCCGGCTTCTAAAAAAATCTACGTTCAAAGCGAAAAATTTTCTGATGTGAAAGTCGCGATGCGCGAAATTGCTCTAACGAATAATACTACATTCACGGTTTACGATCCATCCGGAGTTTATTCTGATCAGAACTTTTTGGACAAAATCGATTTGAATAAAGGCCTGCCAAAACTCCGCCATCAATGGATCAAAGAGCGTGGTGATGTTGAAGAATATCAAGGTCGAATCGTAAAGCCGGAAGATAATGGTGTGACTGCGCCAGGCGCAAAACCATCTGCGCCAGAATTTGATTTATCTGAGTTCAAACCACTTCGCGCCAAGGCCGGAAAAAAAGTTACTCAACTCGCTTATGCCCGCGCTGGCATTGTTACCAAAGAAATGGAATATATTGCGATTCGTGAAAATATGAATCGTGAAAAAATTGTCGCTGCAACAGCAAAAATCTCTGGTGAAACTTTCGGGGCAAAAATTCCGAAATTAATTACCGCAGAATTTGTTCGCGATGAAATTGCTTCGGGCCGCGCGATCATTCCAAATAATATTAATCACCCCGAATCTGAACCGATGATTATTGGTCGTAATTTTTTGGTGAAGATCAATGCTAATATCGGAAATTCCGCGATCTTTTCTGGCGTTGAAGATGAGGTTGAAAAAATGATTTGGGCCACTCGTTTCGGCGCAGATAATTTGATGGATCTTTCAACCGGTCGCAACATTCACAACATTCGCGAATGGATCATTCGTAACTGCCCAGTGCCAGTTGGCACGGTTCCAATTTATCAAGCTTTAGAAAAAGTTGGTGGAATTGCCGAAGATTTAACTTGGGAAATTTACCGCGACACTTTGATCGAACAAGCTGAACAAGGTGTAGATTATTTTACCATTCATGCCGGAGTTCGTTTGCAATATGTTCCGCTCACCGCCAATCGGGTGACTGGCATTGTTTCTCGTGGTGGTTCAATCATGGCAAAATGGTGTTTGTCGCATCACAAAGAAAATTTCCTCTACACGCATTTTGAAGAAATTTGTCACATCATGAATAAATATGACGTAGCCTTTTCACTCGGTGATGGCTTGCGCCCCGGATGTATCGCCGATGCGAATGACGAGGCGCAATTTGGCGAATTAAAAACTTTAGGCGAACTTACCCAAATCGCCTGGAAACATGATTGCCAAGTGATGATTGAAGGCCCAGGACACGTGCCGATGCACCTCATCAAAGAAAATATGGAGAACCAGTTGAAGTGGTGTCACGAAGCTCCGTTCTATACGCTAGGGCCCCTAACAACCGATATCGCACCTGGCTATGATCACATTACAAGTGCGATTGGCGCTGCAATGATTGGCTGGTTTGGAACCGCGATGCTTTGCTACGTAACTCCAAAAGAGCATTTAGGTTTACCAAATAAAGAAGACGTAAGAGTCGGTGTAATCACTTACAAAATCGCCGCTCACGCCGCCGATTTAGCCAAAGGAAATATCGCAGCCAGAACTCATGATGACGAACTTTCAAAAGCTCGTTTCGACTTCCGCTGGGAAGATCAATTCAACCTTTCACTCGATCCAGAAAGAGCAAAATCATTCCACGATGAAACCCTGCCAGCAGATGGCGCAAAGGTTGCGCACTTTTGTTCAATGTGCGGCCCAAAATTCTGCTCAATGAAAATTACCCAGGATGTTCGCGACTACGCAAAAGCTGAGGAAGCGAAGAAGGGAATGGAAGAAATGAGTGAGAAATTTAAAGAACTCGGATCGGAAGTTTACGTGAAATCTTCGTAAAATGAAGATTTTAAGGCCAATAAAACAAGATTTGCACGATGTAGAACTGGCAAAAAATCTTTCGACAAGTCTTGGGGATCTGGCTTGGAAGATAAGTCATTCCCAAACCCACACAATCCTCACCTCTGGATTATGATTCCGATATCAAAAGGAGAAATGGAGTTACTTTGGAAAGCATTACAAATGAATTCGACAAAACCGAGTGGGTTTGGGAATAAAATAAACTAATGCGCTAGTTCTATTCCGATAAATTGATCTCCGATTTTCCACCCGTCATCCCCGCGAAGGCGGGGATCCAGGAGGATCTAGTAACTTACTCAAAGTCCGCTGTTTCTAGGATCCCCGCCTTCGCGGGGATGACGGGTAGAGGTCGGTATACTAATTTTATGAAGACCGCGCTTAGACAAACTCAGCGTGACTCACAAAAATATTCGCAAACATGACTACCAAGAAAAAACCTTCGAAAGCAAATCCACAAAAATCTTAGATTAGAAAAGGTTGGAGAGAATCTTTTGAGGCTCGATAAGAGACTGCTCAGAAAAAATGCTGATAAGAGAGAGTTCATAAAAAATGAGAAAATTGATCGCATCACAAACTAATTCGACAAAACCGAGTGGGTTTGGGAATAAAATAAACTAATGCGCTAGTTCGATTCCGATAAATTGATCTCCGATTTTCCACCCGTCATCCCCGCGAAGGCGGGGATCCAGGAGGATCTAGTAACTTACTCAAAGTCCGCTGTTTCTAGGATCCCCGCCTTCGCGGGCATGACGTGTGGAAGTGCGGGGTGACAAACTAAAAATAAATACTCTAAAAATTTTGCCTCGATTGAAATCGGATCCAGCGCTCAAAAAGTAAACAACCTAAAAACTAAAAACATGACTACGAACGAAACAAAAAAAGTAATTCCAGAATTCAAGCCAGTAAAAAAACTTTCTCCATTTGTTGCAGATCCTCATAATACAAGGGGCGGAAGAAGTGGTGGTAAGAAGGTTGTTGCTACTACGAATGTTGTTGGGGTTAGAAAATCTAACATCTCGTCTAATCTTAAAAAAGGCGGCAGCGGAGATCGTTAATTTGCAATTAGCAGAAAATATTAACGACCAAACCCAACAAAAACAGGAAGCGTAAGCTGTCTTGAGATATCTAGAAAAAACAAAAAAATCATCACGGAAGAGTAGAAAAAAACTCGAAACTAAAACATGATTCTGGGCGACTGACAAGATTATGACATTCGATTTTTCTTTGTGATGGCAAGCACTACTATCTTCGACAAGATCCCCCATGAACAAGGATGAAAGATTGTGAATTTTATATTCCTGCCAGATTTTAAGTTATTCCGATATTTCCTCTGGAATTCCTTTTAGGATTTCTTCTGTCGTCTTTGATTTGCCCGTTAATATTAAACGCATCACCTGAAACGGGTGCCCATCGGTTAAATTATCGATCTTTCGTATCTCATCAATAGCTGGCATTTGAATCATGAATTATTCGTTACCGTCAACATCTGAACTGATAAAAAAATACGGTTTAAACGCCAAGAAATCTCTGGGACAGAATTTTATTCTCGATAAGAATTTTACCGACAAAATCGCTCGATCTGCGGGCGACTTGCTCGATTCAACGGTTATTGAAATTGGCCCCGGGCCGGGAAGCCTCACTCGCTCTATTCTGGATGCCGGCGTAAAAAAACTGATCGTGGTTGAGAAAGATGAGAGATGTCTCGAGCTACTAAAAGAATTTCAAGAATTTTACGGCGATCGAATCGAGATCGTTAATGGCGATGCGCTGACTTTTGAATTACCCAATTACCCCTCAAAAATAATCGCTAATCTTCCCTACAATATTGGCACAACTTTGCTTTTTAAGTGGCTGAAAAATACCTCACAAATTGAGTCGCTACATTTGATGCTGCAAAAAGAAGTAGTGCAGCGAATCGTCGCCAAGCCAGGCGAGAATCATTATGGCCGTCTTGCGGTAATGGTGAATTTTTTGTGCAAAACGCGAATGGTTTTTGAAGTTGGTTCGAAAGTTTTTACTCCGCCGCCAAAAGTTACTTCGGCAATTGTCGAAATTATTCCGCGCGAAAAACCGCTTGAAGATGTTGATTTTTCTAAGCTTGAAAAGGTTGTTGCTGCCGCGTTTAATCAGCGCAGAAAAATGTTAAAATCTAGTTTGAAAGCAATTTTTCAGAATCCAGAAGAAATTCTAAATGAGGTCGGAATCAGGCCAGATTTACGTCCAGAAGAGTTGACGATCGAAGAGTTTTGTAGATTGGTAAAAAAAATATAAATTTCCTGAAATCCCCGTCTGCGCAACTTGTAATTATCTATATCGCTCAGGTGTTTAGCCCCTTAAAAAATGGAGTAGATTTTGGATATTTAAACCTACTCCATTGTTTAAGGGAATAAACACCTAGATGTCTCTGGCCTGAAAATAAAATCAAAGCCAGAGACAATAAAAATCCGTAATCCGAAGGTGGTTACGATTATTAGTTAGATCAATTTTTCAGCTTCAAAGAACTTAAGTCCAAGAGCCTCAGCAACTGCTTTATAAGTTACTTTGCCATCGATCACGTTAAGACCATCAAGCAAGTGTTTATCTTCACGCAGAGCTTTTTCATAACCTTTAGAAGCAATCGCTAAAGAGAATGGAAGAGTAGAGTTTTCAAGAGCTTGGGTAGAAGTTCTTGCAACTGCGCCAGGCATGTTGGTAACGCAATAATGCACAATTCCATCAACTACGTAAGTTGGGTTAGAATGAGAAGTTGGTTTAGAAGTTTCGAAGCAGCCACCTTGATCGATTGAAATATCAACCATCACAGAACCCTTCTTCATTTTCTTCACCATTTTTGCGGTGATTAATTTTGGAGCAGCAGCGCCAGGAACTAGAACCGCGCCAACTACAACGTCAGAATCAATCGCATTCTTTTCGATATTTGCAGTCGAAGCGTAAAGAACTTGTGCAGAATTTCCGAAGATATCGCAGAGGTAACGGATACGTGGAAGTGATTTATCTAAAATCACAACTTCAGCACCCATTCCGATTGCAACCTTTGCCGCGTTAGCTCCAGAAACGCCACCGCCAAGAATCGTAACTTTACCACGAGCGACTCCTGGCACACCGCCAAGTAATACGCCGCGTCCGCCATTAGCTTTTTGCAAAGCAGTTGCACCAGCTTGGATAGAAAGTTTTCCGGCAACTTCAGACATTGGAGCAAGAAGAGGAAGTGAGCGATCGGCAGCAGTTACAGTTTCAAATGCAATCGCCACGCAGCCTGATTTTATTAACATCTTGGTTAGATGAGGCTCAGCAGCTAAATGCAAATAAGAGAAGATGATCTGGCCTTTACGGATCATGTCACACTCAACTTTTTGCGGCTCTTTTACTTTCAAAATCATTTCGGCTTTGCCGTAAACATCTTTTGCAGTCGCCACGATTTTTGCACCGGCAGCAACATATTGCTCGTCAGTAAAATCGATTGAAGCACCCGCGCCTTTTTGCACCAAAACTTGATGGCCAGCAAGAACTAATTCATGCACACCAGACGGTGTCGCACCAACGCGATATTCATGATCTTTAATTTCTTTAGGGATTCCGATTAACATTGTTACTCCTTTGATTTGTTGATATTAAAAACTTTGATTATGTTACTCTCACTTGAGGTCAGGCTGGCATGCAGCTCAAACTCAAACTGAAAATTCTTTTGTGCATCAATGATTTCTTGCGGCAGATTTTTTCCCTTTAAGAACAAACAATATCCATCTTTTTTAAGAAATTTTTTTGAGTATTCGAGCAATCCAGTGAGTGGCGCAAGCGCACGCG
>CAMBFP010000046.1 GCA_945865745.1 Rhizobium sp. Q54
GTTGAGCAAGCAGCGATTGATCGTTTGTGCCAACTGTTCGGCGCAAAATTTGCGAATGTGCAGCCTCACTCTGGAGCGAGCGCAAATCTTGCAGTTTACTTAGCGCTGCTTCAACCAGGCGACACTATTCTTGGCATGTCTCTAGCAGCCGGAGGACACTTAACTCACGGCGCACAACGCACGATTTCTGGAATGTGGCTAAAACCAATTCAATATGGAATTCGTTTGGATGACGGCCTCATCGATTACGATCAAGCCGAAGCTCTCGCTCGCGAACATAAACCAAAATTAATTATCGCTGGAATTTCTTCTTATCCGCGCATTGTTGACTGGGCACGCTTCAAAAAAATTGCTGACGAAGTTGGCGCGCTTTTGATGGTCGACATGGCGCATGTTGCTGGCTTAGTTGCCGCAGGAATTTATCCATCTCCAATTGGCATTGCTGACATCGTAACTTCAACAACTCACAAAACTTTGCGCGGCCCTCGTGGTGGCGTAATTTTGACGAATAACGAAGAGCTGGCAAAGAAAATTAATTCTGCCGTTTTTCCTGGTTTGCAGGGTGGGCCTTTGATGCATGTGATCGCTGCTAAAGCCGTTGCCTTCGGGGAAGCGCTTCGTCCAGAATTTAAAATTTATGCGAAACAAGTTGTTACCAATGCAGAGGTTTTATCCGCAGTTTTGGTTAAACGTGGATTAAAAATTACTACCGGCGGAACTGATTGCCACTTAATGGTTGTTGATCTCACGCCGCTTGAAACTCTCACCGGAAAAGAAGCTGAAAAAGTTTTGGAACGCGCAGGTTTAACCTGTAATAAAAATGCGATTCCGAATGATCCGCGCTCACCTTTCGTAACTTCTGGTTTGCGTTTTGGAACTGCAGCCGGAACCACTCGCGGCTTCAAAGAAAAAGAATTTGACCGCATCGGCAACATGATTTGCGACGTGCTTGAAGGCTTCGTAAAAAATGGAGAAGATGGCAACAAGGCCCTGGAAGAAAAAGTGAAAGTTGAAGTTGCAACTCTCTGTAAAGCATTCCCGATTTACTAATAGGACTCACGCTTTGTAAATCATCGCCGCTTACTTGCCGTTGTAACTAACGCAATTTTCACGAAAATCTTACTGATGAATAGCAGGATTTTATTCGGCGATTATGCCTTGATCGCTCATCATAAAAACTTTGATTGGTTTATTTTCTGCTCAGAAATTTGAGATCAAAAAAATCTTGTTGCACTACTTGGTTTCGACTTCGCTCAAACAGCAGCAGCTTTATTTCCAAACCTTACGCGGTTTACGCAACTCAGAAAGAATGCTCTTCACTCGTCTCGCAACATCTCCCTTCGATCCACCACTGTTAATCACAAAAGCCGCCTTCTTTTCCCTCTCTGCATCAGAGATTTGCTTCGCGCAGATTTGATTAAAAATTTTGACATTTGCACTTTCTAAACGCGCAAGAAAGCGTTTTTTACGAATGGCGATGGGAGCACTAATAGCAATGACGTAATCACATCTGTAATGCCCAGTTTCAAGAAGCAGAGGAATATTTAAAACTGCGATTTCTTTTTTTTCTTCACTCGCTTTTTTCAAAAATTTTTGACAGCTCGATCTCACCTCTGGATGCAAAATCTTCTCAAGAATTTTTAATTTTTCTTTATCGGCAAAAACTATTTTTCCTAAAATTTTTCTATCAATTTTTTTCTCAATAAAACTTTCCGGAAAATTTTTTTTAACTGCGTCGATCGTTGATTGATCAAGCTCAAGCAAGCGATGAACTTCTTTATCTGCATCAAAAATAACCGCGCCATTCTTGGCAAAAACTTCGGAAACGAAATTTTTGCCCGAAGCAATACCGCCAGTTAGGCCGATTATTTTAATTCTGGGGGAAGTGTTACCTGACAAGATTCCAACTGTTTTTTTAGACTATTTTTTAGCTCTGCCAAACCCTCTTGAGAATCGGCTTCAGCGCGCGAGACTAGCACTGACTGGGTGTTAGATGCCCTAATCAACCACCAGCCATTTTTTTCAATCGCTCTAATTCCGTCGACATCATTAAAAATCACTCCGCTTTTTTGCAGATTTTTTTTCAACTCTTCGATGATTTGAAACTTCTTTTCATCAGAACATTCAATTCTGATTTCCGGAGTTGAGAATGTTTGTGGCAGAGCTTTGCGCAAGGTCGAAAGACTTACTTCGGATTGCTCGACAATATTAATAATTCGAATAGCCGCGTAGAGCGCATCGTCAAAACCATAATATTTATCAGCGAAGAAAATATGACCAGACATCTCACCCGCAAGTGGTGCCTTGGTTTCTTTCATTTTTGCTTTGATTAGAGAATGACCTGTTTTCCACATCAATGGAACGCCGCCAGCTTTTTTAACTTCATCGAACAAGACATTACTCGCTTTGACATCTGCGATGATTGTTGCGCCTGGCTTCTCAGCCAAAATTTCGCGCGCAAAAAAAACTAAAAGTTGGTCTCCCCAAAGAATTTCACCTTCGTCATCAACCACGCCGATGCGGTCTCCGTCGCCATCAAAAGCGATTCCAAGATCACAAGATTCTTCACGAACTGTTTTGATTAAATCTTGTAGATTGCTTGGAACTGTAGGATCGGGATGATGGTTTGGGAAAGTTCCGTCAATTTCTTCGAACAACAAAATATGCTCGGCATAAATTCTTTTGCTGATTTGTTTCATAACTTCGCCTGCTGCTCCGTTACCAGCGTCCCAAGCAATTTTTAATTTTTTGCGCGGCATGAATTGATCGATCTCATCAAGCAAATTACTCTCGCTTTTAGCTAGCGGGCAGTCTTCTAAAACTCTGTTGACGTAATCATCTTGGATGTGGCACTTCTCAAAACTGCCATCTTCACTTTCAGAAAATTTTCCAGCCTCAGTAATTTTTGCCAAACCAAGAATGTCGTCACCAAAAAATGGACGCTCTAACAGCATCATTTTAAAACCATTGTGATGTCCCGGATTGTGTGAGCCAGTAACCATGATTCCTGCATCGCAAGAAAGATGATGCACCGCAAAATAAAGCATCGGTGTTGGTCCCATGCCAACATCAATCACATGCATTCCGGATTCAATTAAACCTTTGATCAATTGAGCCTTCAAAGCCGGCGAGCTCAAGCGCCCGTCGCAAGCAACAACAACTCTTTGTTGTTCACTTTTCGCTAAAAAACTGCCGAAAGATTTACCAACAAAAAATGCGTCCTTATCAAAAAGTGTTTGGTCATAAATGCCGCGAATATCGTAAGCACGAAGAATCGAAGGATGAAAAGTATGAGACATGATTTAGTTCATTAATTTTGAATGCCGGCTGTCTACCCGCCCATCTAAATCAATGTCAACCGCGCCTTGAAATGCTCATTCAAATTTAATTCAAATTAAACTCAATTTTACCAAGAATGATTTTCGTAGGAGAAGCCGATTAAGCCACGGTCGGGCAAGAAAGTTTTTATAAATTCTTAACGAAGATTAAGGAATTGCCACTTAAGCCGTCTTGAAACTTATTTTTTAATGGTGCGGTCGAGAAGATTTGAACTTCCACGGGTTTTACCCCACAACGACCTCAACGTTGCGCGTATACCAATTCCGCCACGACCGCACATGTAAAAAATCTTGAACCCCCGCTTGCGCAGGGATTGCGCAGGGATTGTTAAATCAAATAACCAAAGGTTTTAAACGATTTAACGACACTACAAAAACCGACAAATCGGGATTTGTTTGGGTTTTTAAATCAGAGATGAATCCATCAAAACGTTCGACGAGAAAGTCTACTGTCTTTATCCAATTCTCAACTGAATTCACTTCGCAAAGTTTTTTCTCTTCACAGCTAAATTCAACAATCTGCTTGGCGATGCGCATTTGGTAAGAATAAATATCTTCCAGAATAGTCTTGTGAGCCAAGCGCTGCCAGTGGTTAGTGACGGTTAGATTGCTGATTCTGCTACGTAGCCATTTCAAAGAAAATCTGGTGCCAACAACGAAATAAATTTTTGCTATTGTTTTGAGATCAAAATTTGAAGAGGCAGAAATTTCAGCGATGTCAAAAGCTGAAGCCACGGGATCCATTGAAGCAACTCGCGCCGCTAATTTTGCATCAACATTATTTAAACGGTAACGCTCAATCTTGCGCTCAAAAGATTCTTTTGATGCTTGCGCAAGAACTCCGGGAAGAGCCGAATAAAGTTCGTCAGCAATTTTTCTAAAACGAGCGACAACCTTAGTAACATCGCCTTTCGCCTGATTGCGCAACAACCACTGAATTGAACGATCGAGAAGCTTATTTGCACTCAAAAACATCTGATTCTGAATGTGCGCAGCAATTTTGCCGTCGAGCTTTTCAACCTCTTCCCACACTTCGCGAATGCGGAATGAATCGCAGGCAATTATAAAATTTTTCACTACATCAACAACGCTAAAACCAGTGTCTTGAGCGAGCTGGCTGATGAATGTAATGCCAACGCGATTGACCACAAAATTGGTGATTTGCGTTGCAATGATTTCGCGACGCAATTGGTGATTGATAATTTCTTCCGCGAACTTTTCTTGCATGATTTTTGGGAAGTAAGAAAGCAGTTCGCTCTCGAAATATTTATCCTTCACCAAATCCGAAGCAAGAATCTGATTATAAATATCCATCTTAGCGTAAGCCATCATCACACAAAGCTCGGGGCGAGTCATGCTCACTTGATCATTCTGCCTTTTATCGATCTCTTTGCGTGTTGGTAAAAACTCAATTTCGCGATTAAGAAAACCAGTTTTTTCAAGACGATCTAAAAATTGCGATTGCTCTCCAAGCATTGATTTACCTTGAAAACTGGCGATTGAAATCGCTTGAGTTTGCAAACGATTGTCGGAAAGCACGAGGTCGCCGACTTCATCAGTCATTTTTTCGAGAAACTTATTTCTTTCTTCGATCGTTAATTTTTTTGCGCGCATTGCTGCGATCAAAGCGATTTTAATGTTCACCTCGTGATCCGAGCAATCGACACCAGCTGAATTATCCATTGCGTCAGTATTGATACGACCGCCATTTAGCGCGAATTCGATGCGGCCTTTTTGAGTGAAGCCAAGATTTCCGCCCTCACCTATTACTTTGCAGCGCAGCTCGTTGCCGTTGATACGAAGGGCATCGTTAGCGCGATCACCAACATCTTGATGCGATTCATCCGCGGCTTTGACGTAAGTGCCAATTCCACCATTCCAGAGCAAATGAACCTGTGCCTTTAAAATGGCACGGATTAAGTCATTTGGTGCAAGCTCATCTTCTTCAATTCCTAAAACATCTTTTACTTCTGGAGAAATTTTTATTGATTTAGCACTGCGTTCAAAAACTCCGCCACCCTTTGAAATCAAGGATTGATTGTAATCTGTCCAGTTTGAGCGCGGCAAATTAAACATGCGTTGGCGCTCTACAAAAGATTTCGCCGCATCAGGTTCTGGATCTAAGAAAATATGCAAATGGTTAAAGGCAGCGAGAAGTTTAATGTGTTTGGAAAGCAGCATTCCGTTACCAAAAACATCGCCAGCTAAATCGCCAATACCAACACAAGTGAAGTCTTGCGATTGAGTGTCGAGACCATTTTCACGAAAGTGACGCATTACTGAAATCCACGCACCTTTTGCGGTGATTCCCATTTTTTTGTGATCATAACCAACTGAGCCTCCCGAAGCAAAAGCATCGCCAAGCCAAAAACTATATTCAGCGGAAATTCCGTTGGCGATGTCGGAAAAAGTTGCGGTGCCTTTATCGGCAGCAACAACGAGATAAGGATCAGATTCATCGTGACGCGCAACATTATGCGGATGTTCAATTTTGCCGTTCACGACATTGTCCGTAATGTCAAGCAAGCCGCGCAGGAAGATCTTGTAGCAATCAATTCCTTCTTGCTGAATTTGGTCGCGAGTGAGGCCGGCTAAATTATTTTTTAACACAAATCCACCTTTTGAACCAACTGGAACAATCACTGCATTTTTAGTCATTTGCGCTTTCATCAAACCAAGAACTTCGGTACGAAAATCTTCTTGGCGATCAGACCAACGAAGGCCGCCGCGTGCAACTTTTCCGCCGCGCAAATGAATTCCTTCGACTCGCGTAGAGCAGACAAAAATTTCAGCATGAGGAAGTGGCAGTGGCAATCCTGGCACTAGTTTGCAATCAAACTTAAATGACATGTAGCCTTTAAAACCGCCATCTGAAGCGGTTTGATAATAATTAGTACGAAGAGTTGCCGTAATTATTCCAAAGAATTTTTTGATCACCGAATCGTCAGTAACATCCTTAACTTGGTTCAGCGCTTCTTTGATTTGTGCAGAAATTATCGCGATTTGTTTTGCTCGATCAGCAACAGAAATTTTTAGCGCCGGATCAAATTTAGTTTCAAAAAGATTGAGCAACATTTTGGTAATGTCGCTATATCTCACCAGAACATCGGCTATATATTTATGCTGGTAACGAAAACCTATTTGATAGAGATATTTATAGTAAGAACGCAACATGTAAACGCGCTTCCAGTCTAGATCAGCGGCTATTGTTAAGCGATTCAAAAAACCAGTTTGAGTTACACCTTGCCAGATCAAAGAAGCCGTTTCTTCGAAGTTTGTTTTGATGATTTCGGAGAAATTTATGTCGGATTTATTGCTGAGATTCAGGTGAAAATAATGTATCCAAACTTTCTTCTTCTCTGAGTCGCCAAAGCTTACGGTATAGGTGTGCTCTTGAATTACATTAAATCCAAAACTCTCAAGAACCGGCATGATTTTTGAGAGAATGATTTCATTTTCTGGAGAATAAATTTTTAGCTCAGTGACATTTTCCAACAAAGCATCTGATGATTTATAGAGGTCAAAAAGCGCAGTATTTTTTTCTAAACAGCCTTCGATGCGCGAAATATCTATCGCCGCACGATTAGCATTAAAACGATTCGAATAGCTGATTGAAAAAGCTTTTTGATACTTGGCAAAAAGTTGCACATGTTTTTCTTCGCCGAATTTTGCTTTGATTTCACAAGCAAGATCATCAACCCAATTGCGTGTCATGCGCACAATTTCAGCTTCTACTTTATCTTCGTCGATTTTCGGAATTTTATTTTCGGTACGAATGATGAGGTGAAGTCTGCTCAAATTTGAATCGGTGATTTGAACAAAAGAATCAGTGACTTCGCCTTTGTAAACTCCTGCCAAATATTCTTTAATCTTCTCGCGCAATTCAGAATTGCTGCGATCGCGCGGCGTAAAAATTAAACAGCTAACGAAGCGATTAAATTTATCTTTACGTGCAAAAAATTTAACCTGTGAACGTCCGCAAATCGCAACAATTCCCGTTGCATTCTTTAGTAAATCTGGCGCAGAAATTTGGAATAATTCATCACGCGGATAAGATTCTAAAACCGAGACGAGGTCTTTGTAGTTATGACTTCCCTCAACATATCCAGAATCAGCAATTACCTTCGCCACTTTGTTGCGAATAAGCGGAATTTGATCGACACCACAATTATAAGCAGAAGAGGTAAAGAGACCGACAAACCTGTATTCGCCAATCACCTGACCTTTGTTTTCACCTTTGGCAGAAATTTTCTGAACACGAATTCTTTCAGCATTAGTAATGCGATGAATAGATGAGCGGTAACGCGATTTTAAAATTTCGATTATGTAAGGATTTTTTATCGATTCACAAACTTCTTCCGGCGAAGAATTAACAACGAGAGGCCTGAATTCATGTTGCTTAGAACGAAAAACGCCAAGCCCAGAATCAGTTTCTTCCAGCGAATATTTTTCTTTGCTGACTTGCTTTATCCCGAACTCTTTCGCGCCAAGAAAAATGAAATTTCCACCAATAATCCAAGAAATAAATTCCTTCACTTCTTGATGATTTCCAACTTGTTCAAATGCCACTTGAGCCATTGCCATCATTGGCTTCCAATCTTTCACTACCAAATTTAAATTGGCTAAAATCTTTTCGATATTTTCCTGTAGAGTTTTTAGCTCAGACTCGGAGTGAATTTTTTCGAGATGAAGTTGAATCACCGATTCCTGACGCGAATTTTTTTCTGCAGAAATTTTTACCAACTCGCCCTTCTCGCTACGCAAAACCGAATAAAGTGGGTGAATAATGTTTTTAACTTTTAAGCCCTGCTTGTCGAGATAAGCCACCACTGAATCAACCAAAAATGGCATGTCGTCATTAATGACATCAACGAAAGTAATCTGAGAATTTTTTGGATTAAAAACTCTAACTTTTACCTCACTGATTTTTTTGGTAGAAAAAAAATCAAAACTAGATTTTGCCGCTTCAAATAA